>NZ_MPRK01000178.1 GCF_002021095.1 Solemya elarraichensis gill symbiont
CGCAGGGCGTCCGGGGCAATAAAGGCTGTCGAAGATCGAGTGTAAAAGGGCGACTTGGATGTCCCGTTTTACATCACGAGATCAAAGACACGCTTGTATCGAGTGGATATCCCTGCAGGGCATTGAGTGTTGCGCGTAGCATGACGATTTGAAAGAGGGTTTCACGGCGCACCAGACGTGCACTTGTCTGCTCAACCATCGAATCTCCCAAATCTGCCTTAACCTCCAGTTCATATAGGGTGCGGCTTCTGTCGAGGTAGAGATCTCTGTAATCGATATGTGCCTGAGCAGCTTCCATTTCGATCTGCATCACATCGAGTGCCTGCATGATCTCGATAATTGAATAGCGCATCTGGTCACGCATCATTTCATGCAATGGTGTTTCATTCGCAAGTTTCTGCAACACCGGATTTGATTGAAGTGCACGCGCAATCATCTCTTTGCTTTCTGTTTCAGGAAGTTTAAGCCAGGAGTTAAAATCAGGTATCTCAATATCCGCAGAGAGCTCACCAGGTTTACCCTGTGCAAGTGCCAGTAGTTCACGGCTCAGTCTCTGCGATTTTTCACCTTCAGTAAAACGCACCCTCACAGGCTGATACAGTGCCTGGAACTGGCTTACATCCAGTTCAGACCTTTGCCCCTGCTGCATACGTGTCTGTGTTCGGTCAAAGTCGATAAAGGCGATAGCCAATGCCTCGTTTTCAAGGCCGGCACGATCATCGGCGAGCACAACATCGAGAAAACGCCTGAGAACAAGCAACTTCTGTCGTTGCTGGGGTGTCAACAGGTGATCAACGGAACAGCTCAGGTGTGGTGCATCAAACAGCAGTGGCTTGAGCATTCTCTCCTGGCACTCAGAAACCTTGCGTTGTCTGAAGTCATTATCCTGCTGCATGCCGAAACGTACTGCAGCACTGGATTCATTTACAGCTGACAGCGCTTGCTCCAGGGTTAACTCTTGAGCATATACGGGAGAGAGAAACAGGGATGACAGCATCAGGGTCACGCCGCTGACGAGGCCGTATCGAGAGGTTAAATTGCTGCTTATCCGGTGCAATTCATTACCCCTTTGGTGCGTCGGCCTTCTTCTCGCCGACAACAGTTTTCTTGTATTTGCTAAAACGCATGTCTTCATAGAGGCCTTCGACAAGATATTGACCAAACAGCATGAACTCATCGATGCCAGATGTCGCGCCTGTGTAACGTCCGCGTCGTGCCGGTTTTCCGTCAAGATCGACAAACTGGAAAACAGGTGTGGCACGTACCCTGAACTGTTTCAGGGACATCTCTTTTTGGGTCGTATCTTCACCGTTGAAGTCGACAATCTCCAGGTCACCTTCGACATCCACTGTGAAAATCTTGAAATGCTCATGAAAAAAGTCCTGCACTTCGGACTGGTTGAGTACGGTTCTTTTCATACGATGGCAGAACGGACACTCATCCATCTCGAACATCAGCAAGATGCCCTTCTTGCCTTCATCAGCCGCGTTTTCCAGCTCTTCCTGAAAATCACCGAAACCCTCATCAAAGAAATCTTTGTAATCTGCTGCAAAAATAGCAGCAGGAGAGATGGCGAGAAGAAAGAGAAGTGTTTTAATCAATCGCATTTTAATCACTCCGTTGGCTTTTTATTTTTAGCCTGTTTTCCCTGTTTCTTGATGTAGGATTCTCTCGCTTCCCTTGAGATTGTGCCAACCTGGTATCCGGCGATTTCGCCTTCCGGGTTGAGCAGATAAGAGGTCGGCAGCATTGGAATCGGACCATTGACACCATCAGCATCAGATGATGCTTTTCAGCAGGGGAAAAGAGATAGAGTACTGCTCACGGAACAGTCTCAATTTGCGAGCACTGGCATCTTCCAGGTTGATACCGAGTACGACGACATCCTCGTTGCTTTCGTGAAGTTCGTCCAGGTCTGGCATCTCTTGCCGACAAGGCCCGCACCAGCTGGCCCAGTAATTGAGCAATACCCACTTGCCCCTGTAGCTGGAGAGGCTGTGCTGCTTGCCATCAATATCTGCCATTTCAAAATCTATCGGCTCAGCCACTACAACTGGTGACAGTAACAGAGTCACCAGTAGCATGAGAGTTGAGAAGTACGCGTTAATTCTGTTCAATTACTCTTTTCCGCTTGTCGTGAGCCGATATCATACATCTGTTAAGAGATGTATATACCAATTCCCACGTGATATGGGCAGAGACTCACCGCTACTGACACGTTAGAATAGAGCCTACCCAAATTGAGGACTGTCATCCAGAGGAGAACGCCGTGACAGTAGAGATATTTCATAATCCGCGCTGCAGCAAGTCCCGTCAAACGCTTGAATTGCTCAATGACAAGGGTGTTGCGCCTGAAATTACCGAGTACCTGAAGACACCACCTGACCGGGAACAGCTACAGCAGATACTCTCGATGCTGGGTCTCGAGCCGCGCCAGTTGATACGTACCAAGGAGAAAGAATACAAGGAACAGGGGCTTGATGATGACTCTCTCAGCGATGAACAACTCATCGATGCCATGATTGCGACGCCTAAGTTAATCGAGCGTCCTATCGTCATCAGCAATGGCAAGGCAGCAATTGGCCGTCCACCCGAAACAGTCCTGGAGATCATCTGATGTCATATGTCCTGGTGCTTTTCTACAGCCACAGCGGCTCAACCGAGGCGATGGCCAAGCAGATAGCGCGTGGCGTAGAAAAAGGCGGTATGGAAGCACGCCTGAGAACCGTGCCCAAGGTATCAACCGTATGCGAAGCGACCGAGGAAGCTGTTCCTGCCAGTGGCGCACCCTACGCAACCATGGATGACCTGGAAAACTGCTCCGGACTCGCTCTCGGCAGCCCTGCCCGTTTTGGCAACATGGCTGCGCCGTTGAAATACTTTCTTGATGGCACCTCTGCGTTGTGGACAGGCGGTGCCTTGCGTGACAAGCCTGCTGCCCTGTTTACCTCGTCTACATCACTGCATGGCGGACAGGAGACAACACTCCTGACAATGATGCTGCCATTACTGCATCACGGCATGGCGATGATCGGAATTCCCTATACAGAAACCGAGCTGATGCATACCAAGGGTGGCGGTACTCCCTATGGCGCCAGCCATCATGCGGGATTTGAGAATAGCAGCGAACTAAGCGATGACGAAAGCGCCCTGTGCAGGGCACTTGGTGAGCGCCTTGCAAAAATCGCAAGTCGTCTGGAAACAGAATGAACAAGAGACAACTCTCCTATTTTGCAGTTCTCGCTTCGCTCATCTTGCTTGCCGCGACTGTCATCCTGTGGGTATTGCAGATCGAAGATGAAAACAGACGCCTTGTTCCATTCCTGATTGGCACACTGCCATTACTGCTGCTTGTTCGTGGCATGTTGAATGAACGCGTGAAAACCTACCAGGTGGCTGTATTCGTTGCACTGCTCTACCTGGTGCATGGCAGCACAGAACTGTTCGACACGCTTAGCCTGCTGGCTGCAGTCGAAGTGATCGCAGCGTTGGCACTGATGTTCAGTGCCGCATTTCATGCCAAGTGGATGACCCGGCAAGAGTAATATGCAGCTCCAGTTTCCTCTCAAGCTGGCGCTCAATCGCAAGCCGGCATTCGACAACTACTTTAATGAACGCAACCGACTTGCTGTCGACGCCATGCAGGGG
>NZ_MPRK01000179.1 GCF_002021095.1 Solemya elarraichensis gill symbiont
TCCAATGCGACCTGGTCAGAGATCAATTTCAGCGAGGCGCTTTGGACGATTCCGAAAGAACGGATGAAACGAAGAACTCCGCATCTGGTGTTCCTGTCTCGGCAGGCGCTCGACATCTTCATCGCGCTGAAAACCTTTGCTGGTGGATCCGACTACGTGCTTCCCTCTCGATATGATTCGGACTTGCCTATGAGTGCAGCAACGTTGAATCGTGTTCTAAGTTCGACGTATAAGGCTGCGCAGAAAGATGGTGAACAGCTTGGAAAATTTGGTCCGCACGATCTGCGCCGAACTGCTAGTACGCTACTGCATGAGGCGGGTTACAACACTGACTGGATCGAGAAGTGCCTTGCTCATGAGCAGAGGGGAGTGAGAGCTATCTATAACAAGGCCGAGTACCGGCGATGCTGCAAGACTGGGCTGACATGATCGACGAGTGGACGATCAAGCAATAACAGAGAATCCAGGGCGATCGGCCTGTTCCCCCGATCGCTTTCTCGTCTCTATCCATTCCTCTACCTCCGCCAGGTCCCAGGCGACGTTACGGCTGGTGAGCGCGATCCGCCGCGGAAATTCGCCGCGCTTCTCCATATTGAAGATGGCGCGTTCCGACAGTGGGATCATTGCCAGTAGAGTCTTTCGGTTGATCAGGGTCTTACCCGGTAGGGCTTGGTCTCCGCTGCTCATTGGCTCAACCCTTTAACTGGCAGCCATGTGCTATTTGGGGTGATGAAATTGTCCATACCAAAACTTTAGCACGGTGCCAATTCGACAAGCAAAAGAAAAATGTTTAGCAGAGAGGTAAATAGTCTGCTGTTGGAGGAGAGTATTTGTAGATAAAGTCCCTAAATTTAAATCATGAAGATTCCGGCGGAGACATACCGAAAATAAATTCGGTTAGTTGGGCAAATCATAGATAGGACCATCAGATAAGCTTTGCAGCTGGGTAAGCTCATTTAATATGGTAGTGAGCAAATTGGATCGGAACGGAGCCAAAAAGTTATGATCAGACATGGGGATGCTTACTAGGCGCCCAATGTTATTTGATCTAGCCAATAACTTTGCTCCGATCGGATCATAGAGTTCGTCTGCTTCACCTTGAATAACGACGAATGGTTTACTGATTTGGCCAGCTATCCCTATTGCAAAATCATATTTAATCTCATCAATGAATTTGGCATTAATATGTAGACCTTTCCTGAGAGTCCATCCTTGATGCGCCAATTCTACACGCTGAGTATCGTCAAAAAGCTGATCAGTTCCACCTCGCAATTCAATTGCTGGGGCAAGCATTAGCGCACCGCTTACTGAATCAGTATCTTTGGTCAAACGAAGAGCAAGATTTGCTCCCATACTGTGACCGATAAGTACTATTTGATTTCCTAAATAAAGATTGGTTGCATATTCACAGACTATACGAAAATCGCGTAACTCGGATTTAAAAGTGACATCAGAAAAATTCCCATCGCTATCTCCAACGCCAAGTGCATCGCAGCGCAATACACAATAACCTTTTTCACACAGATAACGCGATATCTCTAGGTATAATCGAGAAGGGCCTACTCGATTAGCAGAAAAGTATCCATGAATAATGACTATCAGAAGTAGATCCTTGTCAATGCAAGTAGGTTCGTGAAGCATGCCTCGAATCGTGCCATTATCAGTTTTAATGCTGACATGTTTTTCGTTCATTATTTTACTAGCGTGTGTAAGACGTTTCGATTGAAAAACGACATTTTAGAATCAAGAACCCACTGACTACCGAAGCGAGTAAATACGAGAAATTCTGCATTACGAAATGGAATCTCTTTATACCCACCTCCTGGATCTATTGTTCGCCCAAGTAAAATACTGCTTAGTAGGATTAATATGGATCTAGAGCTTACTATGATTGTTGCGTTCTTATCGCAAGAAATCCCATTAATGGATCCCGAGCCTCTTGAGTAGAAGCTAGTTATACTTTCTCCATGTGGGATAATGAGTTCATTAATTTCTATCTCACCTCGTCTCCACTTTCCCATTAAAATTGCGGTACATGGAAAATCACGTTGTGCTTCTTCTCTTGATAGCCCTGATAAGACACCCAGGCCAAAAGGACGCAATTCTTCTGAAATAGAAACCGTTGTTTTTAGCAGCGTAGCCACATTGTTGGCGGTATCAATGGCTTGTCGCACAGGTGATGCCACAACTGAATATGTCATCGAAGGGATAATAGGAAGCTTATTTACAGCATTCTTTATTTCTTCGATGCTGTTATGCACTAATTTCGTACCTGGGCCGCCATGGCGGTCTTCTATGTTTTTTTGTGCGGTAGCATGCCTCATCAAAATAACGCGGATTCAACTCTTAAGTGCAACTCACTGAGCCGGACATAGAGGGCAAGCTGCGGTAGCATCCTGGCCTTTCGTTCGGGAAAGAATGAGAGGCACCATGAGTACATACACGCAGCTTACCCAAGAGCAACGATACCAGATATACGCCTTGAAGAAAGCAGATCACAATCAATCAGAAATTGCCGACATAGTGGGAGTCCACAAGTCAACGATCAGCCGCGAGTTACGCCGCAACTGCGGCCTGCGGGGCTATCGTCCCAAGCAAGCCCATCAGTTGACTAGCAATAGACGTCAGGTCAAAGTCTATGCCCGTATTAGCTTGGAGGATTGGTGTCTGATTGACCAGTTGCTCCGGGAAGAGTGGAGTCCAGAACAGATCAGCCTTTGGCTTAAGCAGGAAAAGCATCTCATCGTAAGCCATGAGTGGATCTATCAGCACATCCTTCAAGACAAACGGGGTGGAGGCACGCTCTATCGCCACCTGAGATGCCAAAAGCAACGCAAGAAGCGCTATGGCACCTACGAGCGCCGGGGACAGATTCCGAACAAGATTTCCATCGAGGAACGCCCTGCTATCGTGGAGGGTCGTACCCGCCTAGGTGATTGGGAGCTCGATACCATCATCGGGAAGGCTCACAAACAGGCCATCGTCTCGCTGAGTGAGCGTAAATCACGTCTCTCCCTCATTGCTAAAGTGGCAACCAAAGGGGCGGAGGGAGTGAAAGAGGCTGTTCTGGCGCTACTCAAGCCACTATCCAAGCATGTCCACACCATCACTTCCGATAACGGAAAAGAATTTGCTCGCCATGAGGCCATCGCCGAGACGCTGAATGCAGACTTCTATTTCGCACATCCCTATGCATCATGGGAACGGGGACTCAATGAAAATACCAACGGGCTCATCCGTCAGTATTTTCCAAAGGGAAGTGACTTCACCACGATCACTCAGAAGGATATTCTGGCAGTTATGGATAAGCTCAACAATCGACCAAGGAAATGCCTTGACATGAAAACACCAAATCAAGTATTTTTCGGAATCAAACCACCTGTTGCACTAGCGAGTTGAATCCGCCGCTTATTGCGAATAAGCGATTCTCCTAAATGATCTGCTGCTGTAACAGGAGTACCATCCGGTTTTATTTGCTTTTGTATAGGCTTACCAAACATTGTCATTATTTTTTGTCCAGACAATGTTGCAGCATCTATCATTGCGTCTATGAGGTATTCAAAACCGTGATAATTATTCATTTATTTGTCGCTCCTAAACCATCTCCCCTTTGAACACCACAACCCCACAAATC
>NZ_MPRK01000019.1 GCF_002021095.1 Solemya elarraichensis gill symbiont
ACGCAGGGCGTCCGGGGCAATAAAGGCTGTCGAAGATCGAGTGTAAAAGGGAGACTTGGATGTCCCGTTTTACATCACGAGATCAAAGACACGCTTGACAATTCTTGATCGTGTTGATCTGTGCGGCATTAAATGTCGCCTCTGAGTGACGCTCTATCCAGTTTACTCAATAAGTGGTTGTCATGCTATCTCTGTTGCCCGATATTTACCCCTATTTCATCTTTGCTTCGTGGGGTATTTGATCGAAAAAGCAGTAGAATTATTTCCCGCATGTATGCTCGTAATTCAAACCATTACAGAAACGGGCGCTGGATCTATAAATGCGATCTGGAGAGAGGGGATTCAGTCATCAGCGACTGAGAGATAGGCAAAGATATCCCTGATTTCCTCACG
The DNA here is from genome assembly GCF_002021095.1 of Solemya elarraichensis gill symbiont. Lineage (GTDB taxonomy): Bacteria > Pseudomonadota > Gammaproteobacteria > Chromatiales > Chromatiaceae. The sequence goes on from NZ_MPRK01000019.1 coordinate 394, forward strand.
TGTAAATTCGGCCAGCAGTTCACTGTCGGGTTCATCTTCGTCATGAACCAGTGTGCCGTCCAGGTATTTATCTACCTGTCTCCACAGGTATTTCGTGTACTGACCCGCGAGCATGGGAACATTGTCTTTTGACTTGCCGACACCTTCCTTGCCATGGCAGGAACGGCACTCCTTTTTGTAAAGCGCCTTGCCGTTTTCAATATCTCCCTCTGCACGGGCAATCTGCATGAGTCTCTTGGTTTGAAGCAGGCGCTGGTAAGCATCGAAGTCGGGAGCTGTTTCATCAACCGGCGGCAGTCTTGTCGGTAATACGATTTTGCTCAGATAGGCAGAGATGTCCTCCATATCCGAGTCAGGTAGCTCGCGCTTGTCAACATGCTCGACCATGGGCATATTTGGTCGTGAGCGATCCTGAAAGAGTTTCAGCTGTTTAAACGTATAACCGGCAGGCTGCCCGGCTATTCTCGGATATTCACCATTCTTTCCACCTTGACCATATTCTCCGTGACATGCTGCGCAGACTTCATTGATCTCTGCGCCATTCTCAAGATCAACGGCACCAGCCCGGGGTGACAGGCAGACGAAAACAAGTACCAGTGAGAGATTCAGAACTCGCATGATATTAAGGATTCCCCGCGATACAGGATGCTGATTTGATTTGCATAGTCATGGCTGATTTGTCGGGCATGTATCCTCCGTCAGGCGATATTGTGCAGAGTAACTATAATATACAGATACGTCCTTGTCGTTAGGCAGATTGTCCGTATTCCACCAGGGAACCGGACAGCATCTACAGGTGAGTTTTATGAAAAACCTTGTTAATTCCGTCTTGTTGCTTGTTGTTGTGGTTCTGAATCTCTCTGATGTCATGGCTAACCCGCCTGCTGCATACGAGGGACGACGCTTGTATGTCTCGTATTGCCAGTTGTGCCATGGAGTTGACGGTAAAGGCGAAGGCCCGCTCGCAAAGGTAATGGAGATCAGCCCCGCAGACCTGACAACAACCGTACGCTCCAGAAGCGAAAGAATTCTTACCAAGATCATCACTGGTGAAGGTCGCCAGACGATTACAGGCCGTGCTCGCCATAACCTGCTGAATGAGGCCATGCCGGAATGGAAAGGGGTGTTCGATGAATCCGAGGTGAAGGCATTGATTGCGTATTTGCGCTTTCTGAGTCGCGCCAAGCATGACCTGATGGGCGATCCCGAGGTCGGGATGCAGCTCTACCAGAAATATTGCCGCGTATGCCATGGTGAAGAGGGGGAGGGCGATGGCATCATGACGCGCCTCATGGGAATTGAGCCAATGGACTTTACCAACCCCAATGAAACAAACAGCCTGGATAATCGTGAACTTATCAGGAGTATTATGCAGGGGCAGGGAGAATTCATGCCCGCCTGGCGCGGTATATTGAGTAGGGATGATGTTGAAGCGCTGGTCAGCTATATCCGGCTGTTGTCACATTGAAAATTCATCAAGCCCCGTGCCCGAGTTGCTTTGACATCAATATTGGCATGTCTTACACTGACTCCAATACCCCATTTTTATTAATAGAATAAGAATTAACTCAACTCTTCTGCGGGAGAAAATTTATGAAAGGTCAGAAAGGTGGTGCGGTTGTTGCTTTTATTGTCGCGCTTGTCATTGGCGTTGCAGGCACCCTGTTTGTTATTAAATCACAAGCAAAAAATTTACTGGTAACAGAGATCGAGAGCCCGCTGGGTTTTCAGGAAACAATTGATCATATGAAGGCCAAGGCAAAATCCCTGGACTGGAAAGTACCATCAAAGTGGGAAGCCAATTTCCAGAAAAACTTCAAAAAAATCGTCAAAATTGATGTTGGGCCTGTCGTGGCAATCAAGATGTGCCAGGTAGATGTTGCCGCGAACTTGCTGAAAAATGACGACAATAAATACCTCGCAACCATGATGCCCTGTACCTTTGCCATCTACCAGAAAGCAGATGGTAAAACTTATGTGTCAATGATGAACCTTGAAACAATCGGAAACCTGATTGGTGGTGACGTTGCTGTCTCCATGAAGAAAGTCATGCCTGACATGAAACAGATGGTCTCATTTGAGTGATAAGCGCTTAACAGCATAAAAAAGCCCTGCGCATGCGCAGGGCTTTTTAGTTTTCAGGCAGAGAAGTTCCAGGTAGCCTACTGCTGTCCTGCGGGTGCAGGTACCACGTTTGCATGTGGATCTTCTGCTTTCTGATGCCCTTCGGCAGCAGAGGCTTCTGCCATGCGTTCCATTTTGGCATCAATATACTTTGAGATATCTTTTGCATTCTTCAACTCGGGATCCAGCTCCGATGCACGACGGGCCATGAATTGTGCCATTTCATGGTATCCCATGTGCAGATAGGCAATGCTGAGAGCCGCGAAGCTTTTTGCATTATCAGGGTCCCTGATGATCGCTTCCTGGTATGCAGCGACAGCTTCCTCGTTCTTTGTTTGCATTAGCAGAAGTGCACCAAGGCGCTCATATGCCCTGGCTGATTCAGGGTCAGCTTCGATTGCCTTTTTAAAGCTGGCTTCAGCTTCTTCAACCTTGTTTTCTGACCAGAGCTTGTTGCCCTGCTCGAGTAATTTAGCGGCGTCTTCAGATGCACATGTAACGCTTGAGAATAGAAACAGAACAGACGCAATAGTTGTTAGTAAACCAATTTTTTTCATCATTTATACCTGTGGAGTAGATTTCAGGGTTAAAAAAACCCGGGTAGCCCTGAGGCTACCCGGGAATATTATCCCTCGTTATTTACTTCTTTCCCAGATACCACTGGTGATCCTTGGAAGCTAACACTTCATCCAGCTTGGCCTGCAAGTCTTTTGCAGCTTTACGCTTGGCTTTATCCTTCGATGCTTTACCTTCCTTGATCAACTTCTCAAGTTCAGGAACCATCTTGGTGTAGAAGTGCTTGGCCAGGTCATAAGTACCATGCCAGTGGGTGTAGTCCGGTGCCATCATTGACGCTGCCATACGAGCACGGCGGCCTTCATGATGCCACAGCTCGAACCAGGTCCAGTCCAGCTTGTTGGAGAACTTCGCGGTCTTCAGCAGAGGCTTGGCTGCAGCATAGAGTGCTTTACCAGGCTTGGCATACTTCTCATTGTAAAGTTCAATGAGGCTGTCGTACTGAATGTAGAAGTTATCAACATACTCTTCTGTATGACATGCTGAACAGACATCCTGCATGTTCTTGCGACGCTCATCCCATTTCAGGTTTTGCGACTCAAGACCCATTTTCGCATCCATCACTTCAGGACGGACCGATACAGGTGGACGGTTGGTCCAGCTGATACGCTCGCCGACGTTATGCGTGGAATCCTGCTTGCGGGTTGCACCCATATGACAGGTTGCACAGATAGGAGCAGCAGTGTAATCAACGCCGACGACCCACTTGGCGCTATCCAAGTTCATCTCGTCTTCATACGCCTTGAACGCGATACCGTGCTTGGACTCCTCGTAGATCTCCTTCTGAGGATGATCCGGGCCGAGGTGGCACTTGCCGCAGTTATCAGGTTTACGCGCCTGTTCGGTAGAGAACTGGTGGCGAGAGTGACACGCACTACAGGTGCCTTCTGAACCATCGGGGTTGATACGACCGATACCTGTGTTAGGCCATGTAGCCGGATCAAGCGCACCGTCTTCCAGTACGACGACTTTTGAACCATGGCACTGCCAGCAACCGTTGACTGCCGCAGCAGAGTTACCATTAGGGAAGCCTTCAGTTATCATGCCGCGATTGCCTTCAACTACTTCAGCGAGCAGGTTATCAAGCGAATCGATGATGTGACCGGCCGTCGCGTGGCGCGAGGTGGTCATTTCGTGGGCTGCCTTTTCGTGGCAGTTCGCACAGTCTTTAGGTGAAACGATGATAGAAATGTTTTTCTTTACTTTCTTGTCATCATGGACGTATGCATCCACGTCACCTTCGTCAGCCTGGTGGCATTCATAACAGCCTACGTTGGCGCCGTAGTGTTTACTGCGGCCCCACTGTTGAACGATTCCCGGGTTGTCTTTGGTGTGACATTTGACACACGCTTTTGTCTCTTCAGACATCTCTTTCGGGGGTACTTTTACTGATGCTATGGAGCTGTTGGCAAACAGAAAAGCAAGACCCAAAAGAGCGACTTTTATTATCATTTTCATAAGTATACTCCTCAACTTCTTATTGGGCGGATTGGAAAATACGCAATTCAATATTAGTTCACCGGGACTGCAAGAAAATTGATATAGATCAATAATTCCATTACTAGATCAGGGAAATTGAATATACCTTGTCGATCAAAATCCTTATCCGTTCAAACAATTGACCTGAACAATAGTGTAAATCAAGGTATCGCGTGTTGGCGTCACTTGCAGTCAATAGACATGTCTGAAATACTTGTTTGACATAAATAAAAATTGAAAAAAACAACAATAATTGAGGATACTGAGGAAGCAAGCAAAGCTTTATCTGTAAAACCCCTTTACCAGGATTGTCTGCACTATGCAGGCGGTACACCTGTTCATATGTTTTGTTTGAGGTGAGAAGAATGAGTCAACTTACTCCGGAATAAGAAGAGAAGATCCTGCATAGCCCTCCCAAGGGAACCTATGCGCTTCTCCTCCTGTTGGCCCTGATTATGGGATTTGGATGGGCGCTGCTGTTTTTCGGCCGTTTCCTGATGCACGGCCCGATTAGCTGAGGAGAGAATAATGCAAGACCCATTAAAAGCAATATGTGATGATCCGCTTGAGAGGCGCTGGGTATGGATATCCCTGTTTCTTGCAGTCGTTTTCGGCGTCATCCTCGGATTTTATGCCCTCGGCAATAACCTGCATCCACCAAGCAATGTCGAGCCAATCGACTCCGCCACGCTCCATCTTTCCGGAGAGTTTGCAGAAGATAACCTCGGTGTGAAAGAGAATGGCGATGGCACCCTGACAGTGACCATGGTCGCAGCCAGGTACGGTTTTTTCCCGCCGGTGATTGAGGTTCCGACAGACACCCCGGTCAAGTTCCGCATGGCGAGTGCGGATGTTCTGCATGGTGTGCACGTCCCCTATACCAACGCGGCTACCATGATTGTTCCCGGTTATGTCTCCGAGTTTACAACCAGTTTTCCAAAAGCTGGCAAGTACTCCTTTCTGTGTAACGAATATTGCGGTCTCGGACACGACAGTATGTGGTCGCGCCTGAATGTCGTCGAGAAATCTGCGGGAGGAGTGAACTGATGAATAACAATAAAGCAGCCGGCCTAAGCCTGGCTAACATGTGGGTTGGATTCATTGCTTTCCTCGCGGCAGCGGTTATGGGGCTTTACCAGGTCATCCAGCGTATCGACCTGATCCCGCAAATCATGATTTCGGATATCTATTTTGCCTCTGTATCAACGCATGGCGTCCTTATGGGTTTTGTTCTGACGACATTCATCATTATGGGCTATGGATACTATACTGCGACAACCAGTCTCAATCGCCCGCTTTGGGGCGGAAAGTTGGGCTGGGTTGGATTCCTGGTGTCGCTAGCCGGTGTTCTTATTGCCGCAGTGCCGTTGCTCACCGGTAACGCTTCCGTGCTTTACACCTTTTATCCACCGCTGATGGCAAATCCCGCATTCTATATAGGTGCGACACTGCTGGTTGTCGGCTCATGGTTCTGGTGCCTCATCATGGTGATGAGCATGCGTGCCTAGAAAAAAGAGAATCCGGGTGAAACTGTACCCCTGGCAATGTACGGCACAGTGGCAAATGCCATCATGTGGTTTATCACCAGTCTGGGTGTGGCGTCTGAAGTACTGTTCCAGCTGATCCCATGGTCGCTGGGACTTTCACCCACCGTCGATGTCGGCCTGGCACGTACCCTGTTTTCCTGGACACTGCATGCGATTGTCTACTTCTGGCTGTTCCCTGCATACATTGCGTTCTATACGCTGATGCCGAAACAGGCCGGCGGCAAGCTGCTGAGTGACCAGATGGCACGCGTGGCATTCATCATGCTGCTGGTGTTCTCGGTTCCGATCGGTTTTCACCATCTCTACATGGATCCGTTCCAGGCTGCGGGCTGGAAATTCCTGCACATGACGGGAACCTTCATGGTTGCCGTGCCGACGCTGATCACCGGTTTTACCGTTATCGGCTCAATGGAAATTGCAGGACGCCTGCGTGGTGGTAAAGGACTGTTTGGCTGGATTGGCAAGCTGCCATGGGGCAACCCGATGGTCCTGGCAACAGGGCTGGCAATGCTGATGTTGACCTTTGGCGGTTTTGGCGGCGTTATCAATGCCAGTTACTCCATGAATGCCATGGTGCATAACACCCAGTGGATTCCCGGTCACTTTCACCTGATTTTCGCAGGTACAACCGTCATCATGTACATGGCGATTGCGTACTACCTGTGGCCAAAAATGACAGGCAAAGAGCTGCACTCACGCGCGCTTGCCGTGAAGCAGCTCTGGCTCTGGACGATTGGCATGCTGGTTTTGACCCTGCCATGGCAGCAGCTTGGTATGGACGGTCAGCCACGGCGTATCTCTTCCACTCCATATGATCCGGAACTGGTCGAGAAGTGGATTATTCCCGAGTTTGCGATGATTGTCGGAGGTGTCATTCTGCTCATCTCCGCCATCATGCTGATCTGGAACCTGATGAAGACACACGGAAACGCGACTCCCGTGGCAATTCCGGAAGTCGAGTATGCAGAACCGGTTCATCCGATTGCGCGTATGCCCAGACTGATGAACGGCTTCGGTTTCTGGTTCTGGCTGGTTGTTGTATACATGATTGCAAGTTACGGCTACCCGATCCTGCAATTTTTCCTGATGGATACATTCGGCACTGTACCCTGGAGCATTTGACAATGATTCGAATTACTACACTAATCACTGCGATGGCCCTGTCGGTATCTGTTGCTCAGGCTGAGCCATCATCACTGGTCGCGTTCGACCTGGATACACTGCGCATGCTGAAGGACGCTGATCCGGCGCGCGGCGAAGAGATTGCCAAGAAGGAGAAGTGCTACAAGTGTCATGGCGATACGGGCGTTTCCGACGATTCGGAAGACGTCAATATCGCAGGCCTCATGCCTTCCTATGCCTACAAGCAAATGAAGGACTACAAGGATAAGAAGCGCGACAGTTGCGATATGTTCAAAAAAGTAAGAAAGCTTGATGAGCAGCAACTGGCGGATCTTGCAGTCTATTTTGCAGACCTGCCTGCGGCCAAGCCCGGCCCGGACAAGGGGCTTACGCCTGAACTCTACAAGCTGATCTACAAGGGTGATCCAGAACGCCTCCTGAAAGCCTGTGTTGCCTGTCATGGCAGGAAAGGTAATGGCGGCCAGTTTAACCATCCGCGTATCAACGGTCAGTACAAGGAGTACCTGGTTACGACAATGACGGAATTCAAGGAAGAGGGTCGTAGCAACGATATCTACTCCAGGATGCGTTATGTCAGCGAGGTATTAACCGAGGAGGAGATTGAGGCACTGGCATCCTATTACGCCGTGCCCGATCCCGAGTAACGAAAGCGACCCCGGTCATGAATATGATCGGGGTTTTTTACTTCGCCCGGTTTTTCTAACGTAAAATACCCTCATGGGCGAAGCCGCAAACAATCCACCTGCTGATGTAGAGGAGACCTGTTTCCATTGCGGGTTGCCTGTTCCTGATTTCGATGAGCCCATCAAGCTGGATGTTTTGCAAGCCGAGCGGCACTTTTGCTGTCATGGATGCGAGGCTGTCTGCAAGGCAATTGTTGATGCGGACCTCGAAGACTATTACAAGCACCGTACCACGCACTCTGCTACAGCCGATGTTGATATCGTTCCTGATTTCCTCAAGCAATCTGATCTATATGACCGTCCCGAGATACAGAAAAATTTTGTCCTCGAGGAGGGTGCGTGGCGTGAGGCGTCATTACTGCTTGAGAATATCAGGTGCCCCGCCTGCCTGTGGCTGAATGAAAAACACTTGCGCAGTCTTGATGGCGTCATGGACGTTCATATTGATGATGTGACACAGCGTGCCCGCGTAAAGTGGAATCCGCAAAAGATTCGCCTGAGCGAAATACTGACGGCAATTAGCAGTATTGGCTATATCGCACATCCTTATGATGCAACGCGATCAAGGCAACTGCAGAAAATACGTAACCGCCGCAGTACCGAGCGCCTGATATTTGCCGGTCTCATCGGTATGCTGGTGATGCAATTTTCGTTTGCCACCTACCTGATGCCGGTCGAGCCGGACGCATCACTTCCAATGTGGGTTGTCCTCGGTCGCTGGACCGGGCTTTTGCTCACGGCAATCATTCTTGTCTATTCGGGACAGGAGTTTTTTGCAGGGGTCTGGAGCGATATAAAAAACCGGCGCCTTGGAATGGATGTGCCGCTTGTCCTGGGGCTCCTGTTCGCCTGGTTTGGGACCATCACCAGTCAGGGTGAGGTGTACCTGGACTCGATCGCCATGTTTGTATTCTTTCTGCTGCTTGCGCGCAGGCTTGAACTCAAGGGAAAATTGAAAGCCGCAGGCAGGCTGGAAGAGCTGGCCAGGGTAACTCCAAGAACTGCCGTCAGGATCGATACCGGTGGCGAAAGGCATCGCGTGGCAGTTGAGGATTTGCAAGTCGGTGACCTGGTGCACCTGCTTCCGGGGGAAACGGTACAGGTTGATGGTGAAGTTGCCAGGGGTGTGAGCAGTTTCGATGAATCACTGCTGACAGGCGAGTCATTGCCTGTACTGCATGAGATAGGCGATGCACTGCTTGCCGGTTCTGTTAATGGTGAGCAATCGATCGACATGCTGGTTACACACACTGTGCAGGCTTCAGCTGTGAGTGAAATCCGAAAGCTGATCGACAGGGGGCTTGCGCAACGCCCTGGTTATGCGGAGTTGGCGGACAGGATTGCAACCTGGTTTGTTGCCGTGATTCTTGTGCTTGCAGCGACTACTGCGACTTACTGGTTTATGCATCAGCCTGATCAATGGCTGGCAACGACTGTTGCTGTTCTGATCGTCACCTGTCCCTGTGCGCTCGCACTGGCGACTCCAATGACACTCTCGGTCAGCGCCGGGAAATTTGTTGGTCTGGGTATGCTGCCGTTACGCATGAAGGCACTGGATGCATTGGCAAAGAGCACGCTTTTTGTTTTTGATAAAACTGGCACATTGACACACGGCAAGCCTGAATTGGCCGAGGTCGTCACGTATGCGGGAATCGAGCGGGATGATGCCCTCGGTCGAGCATCGTTGCTCTCGGCAGATTCCGAGCACCCGGTTGCCAGGGCACTGCGGGCTTTTCCTCACGATAAAGCGGACACCGATGAGTTGTTCAATCAGCCCGGTGCAGGAACCAGTGCGCGTATTAATGGTGAGGAGTGGTTTCTTGGCAAGGCTGAATATATTCAAGAGAAAACGCCGCTGACAGATGATCAAAGAGAAAGGGTTGAGTCATTTCGAAAGCAGGGGTATCTCGTCTCCGTTCTCGCATCCGGCAGTGGTGTGGTTGCGATATTCACCTTTCATGATCCTTTGCGCCCCGGTGTGGAAGAACTTCTGTCTGGCCTGAAAAAGAGTGGTGTCACCGAGTTCGTCATTCTCAGTGGAGATTCACAGCAGAATGTGGAACGCGTTGCGAGCAAGTTGGGTATTACCAGCTTCCATGCCAATCTCTCGCCGCGTGAGAAGTTTGACTGGGTGCAGTCCCGTCAGAAGGAGGGCAGGCAAATCGCAATGTTTGGTGTTGGCAATAATGACGCCCCGACTCTTGCACTTGCAGACGTCTCGCTCTCTTTTGCCGATGCGACTGACCTAGCGAATAACAGTAGTGACTTTCTTTTGCTCAATGATGAGCCGCAGGTTCTTGTAAAGGCGCGTCGTCTTGCAGTACGAACACATACAAACCTGATGCAGAATTTTGCCTGGGCAGCCATATACAATTTTGTTGCGGTTCCTTTTGCTGCTGTTGGCCTGATACCGCCATGGGGTGCGGCGATCGGAATGTCACTGAGTTCACTGGTTGTGGTGGTCAACGCATTGCGCTTGCAGAGGAGCAATGACTGATTTGCTTATTGTGATGGGTGAAGAGTCGTACAAAGTGCATTTATTATTAACCTGATCTAGAGCTGGAATTATTGATCTATATCAATTTTCTTGCAGCCCCGGTGAACTAATATTGAATTGCGTTTTTTTTCAATCCATTCAAGAAGTCACTAACGTACTAATATTGAAAATGTTTTTTGACGCTGTAATCTATAATCCATATAGTCATATGGCAATGAATAATAATGTCCGGGTCAGCAAGGCTTGTGACGATAATTAAGAATGGAGAGTGGAATCTCTACCAGGTTTCAAATCTGGGAAGCGGCTTAAACAAGCCAACACACCTGAAAAGCAATAACAGGAGAGGAATGTTATGTCTTTAAAAAGAATGATCTCAATCGCGTTGAGCACAGGATTGGTGCTGGGTGCAGCGAGCGTATCTGCCGAACCGACAGGACAAATGCTGGCCGACACATGCGCCGGCTGTCACGGTACAGACGGTAAGAGTACCGGACCAGCAGCACCGAGTATCGCCGGTATGTCGGCTATATACCTGGTTGACTCAATGAACCAGTTCAAGAGTGGTGAACGCGCCAGTACGATCATGGGCCGTATTGCAAAAGGCTATACCGAAGAGCAGTACGCTGCCATGGGTGAAGTTTTTGCAGCCGTGGATATCGCATATGCTGACCAGGAAACTGATGCAGCAAAAGTAACTGTTGGTGCCAAGGTTTTTGAGGACAGCTGTGAGAAGTGCCATGATGAGAACGGTGCACTTGCTGATGATGACTCAGGCATTCTTGCCGGTCAGTGGCTCCCATACCTGCAATACTCAATGGAAGACTTCAAGAGTGGCGCACGTGAAATGCCAAAGAAAATGGCTAAAAAAGTCAAGAAGCTCGACGATGCTCAAATCGAAGCGACTCTTCACTTCTTTGCAAGCCAGAAATAAGGGGGTATCTGATCATGAAAAAATTTACACGTCGTAACTTTGTAAAAGTAGTTGGTGGTACAGCTGCAGTTTCTGCTGTAGGCGCACCAGTTTTCTCAATTGCTTCAGGTACAAAGAAGGTTGTCGTTGTCGGTGGTGGTACTGCCGGTGCAACCGCAGCAAAATATATTAAGCGTGGCGACAGCTCTATTGATGTCACCATCATTGAACCAAACCAGCACTACCACACCTGTTACCTCAGTAACGAAGTGCTCAGTGGTCACCGCACCATGGAAAGCATCCGTTTTGGCTATGATGGTCTGAAAGGTCACGGAATCAATGTCGTTCATGACATGGTGTCAGGCATCGATGCAGGCGCCAAGAAAGTCATGACCGCTGGCGGCCAGTCTTTCGACTATGACCGTTGTATCGTGGCTCCAGGTGTTTCCCTGCGCTATGACACCATCGGGGGTTACAGCGAAGAAGCTGCCCAAATGATGCCGCATGCGTGGAAAGCGGGTGAGCAGACCCAGATTCTGCGTGATCAGATTCACGCGATGAAGGATGGTGGTACGGTGATTATTGCACCACCGCCAAATCCATTCCGTTGTCCTCCTGGCCCATACGAGCGTGCCTGCCAGATTGGTATGTACCTGAAGGCTAACAAGCTCAAGTCGAAGATTATCATCCTCGATGCCAAGAAGAAGTTCTCAAAGATGAAACTCTTCACGCAGGCTTTCGATAAGTACTACAAGGGTGTTATCGAATGGCACAGTGTCGCTGATACAGGCGGTGTTGCCAGTGTTGATGCCAAGGCTGGTACAGTAACAACCAAGAACGGCGATACCTTGAAAGGTGATGTGGTAAACATCATTCCGGCACAGCATGCTGGATCTATCGCCAAGACTGCTGGCCTGGCTAATGACAGCGGCTGGTGTCCTGTCGATCACGCAACATTTGAGTCTACTATCCATAAGGGTATTCACGTTATCGGTGATGCCGCGATTCAGAAGCCACTGCCCAAGTCTGGCTATGCAGCAAACTCTGAAGCCAAGGTAACTGCAGCAGCGGTTGTTAACCTGCTTAACGGCAACGCGCCTGGTGATCCTAGCTGGGTGAACACCTGCTACAGTATCGTCGGCCCGGATGATGCGATCTCTGTTGCAATGGTTTACAACCTTGTTGAAGGCAAAGTTGCCAAGATCAAGGGCTCCGGTGGCCTGACGCCGATGGACAGCTCTGCATCAGACCGTGCACGTGAAGTGCAGTATGCTTATAGCTGGTTTAACAATATCACCAGTGATATTTTCATGTGATAGGCATTACTCGCGTAACAAAAAATCCCGCATTTGCGGGCTTGTGTTATGAGCGAAGACACAGGCTGTTACTTGTTGTTTGCAATCAGTTCGTTGAGAACCTCATAATCAATTGATCCATCATCTGAATACAAGACGTTGCCCGTCTTGATCAACTTGATTGCCGGTGTTAATTGCATGCCTCCAAACTCAGGTGATATGCGATTGTCATTATCAATGACGATCGGGATAAGCAGCTTTCGTTGAATGATTGCTACATTCGGTGGCCGGTCGACCTGTATTGCGATCGCAATGATATCGATCTCTTCATCAAGAATGTTCTTGTGCAGTTTATAGAGTTCTCCAATAGAGACCGGATTGCTCATCGAGAAGAAGTAGAGCAGCGTCAGGGGAGTATTCTGATCGAGTTCGATGCTTTCACCCTCATAAGTTGACAGCTGCAGAGCGGGGTAGGGAGTTGTATTACTGCAGGAGAGAAGCAATAGGGCAACAAGGGCAATGGAAAAACAACGCATCATGGACTTATGTAATATTCAGGAAATCATCAGGCAATAATATAGGCAGACCAGTTATAAATACACTACTCGCTTCATGTCCTATACTTTCAACAGGTACCTGTGGGCTTTCCATAGGTACAACAATGGTTATTACCACTGAGTCTGAGACTCTATGACAATCATCAGCACCCTTGGCTTGGCGCTCGCCATGTTTCTATTAGCCATCACGCCTGGACCGGGAGTATTTGCAACAGTCTCCAAGGCGCTTGCCTCTGGATTCAGGCGCACTCTACCTGTCATCATGGGTATTGTTGTCGGTGACCTGGTTTTTCTTCTGTTTGCGATTTATGGTCTTGCGGCTATTGCAGAAACATTCAATGCACTATTTACAGTGATTAAATACGTGGGTGCAGCCTACTTGATCTGGCTGGGTGCCAGGTTATGGCAAACCCGTACATCTGTCACAGATATCCCCGAAGCAAATAATCACTCCGGAAAATACAGCTTCCTTGGTGGCTTGTCGATTACGCTCGGTAACCCGAAAGTCATTCTCTTCTACCTTGGATTTTTGCCCACCTTCGTTAACCTGGGTGCACTTTCGACTATTGATGTGGCAATTGTTGCATTGGTTGTCTCTTTTGTTCTTGGCATCGGTGATGCTGTTCTATGCCTTTACAGCATCTCATGCGAGACTTCTTTGCAAAAGTGAAATAGCTCAGAGCCGAACAAATAAAACAGCCGGCTGTGCAATGATAACCACGGGTACTATTTTGTTGGTGAAAGCCTGACTGAATGAGACAGGGCAATACAGATTTCATCAGTATCCCGGAAAAAACAGTCGTTCAGCTTGACGCCAATTCTCTCCCTGCTATTCTGATACGGACATGAACAGGTTAACTACTAAGAGTCTATCTATCATCTTGGCCCTTCTGGTCGGGATTTATCCTGTTTTGTTGTCTGCCGCTAGCAACGCGCATTGCGCAGATATGAACATGTCTGTTTCGGATGACAAAATGTACACCATGCATCACGCAGCTAGTGATCAAACAAGCATGGAGCAGGGAGATTGTTGTCAGAACAAGCATCCATGTGGAATAGACTCTTCTTGTTCTTCAAGCAGTTGTGCCAACCTCACCTGTGTGCAAAATGCATTAATGCACACTGATAGACAAAACAAGCCGAAATATTTCGCCATTGTTTCTTCGTCAATTCCCATTTCTCCCCCGTTTGTTTTCTTTCGGCCTCCGCTGCGCGCCAAGGAGAGAGAATCGAAGGCGCGTAGTCCCCGGTAGCCACTAGGCGAGACTGTTTTTCTGACGTGCGCCAGCGCCAAAGGAAAA
>NZ_MPRK01000180.1 GCF_002021095.1 Solemya elarraichensis gill symbiont
TTTTGACTTCAATGCTAAGCGTGAGTCACTCAACAAGTTATGGGCAACCAGGTATGATCCATATAAATCATTACAGGTGATGAAATATCTGCGAGACAGGGGTATTGCCAATCCTAATGGCGTCTATGCATCTGACCACATTCACGGTGTCAATGATAATCATATACACAAGCTATATCAAGGAATGATAGCCATGGTCACGTCAAGTGATGGAGTCCCATTGACAATACATAGAACGTATCTTGAATACGGTGGCAAGGCCAATATGGAGGCACCCAGGAAGCTCATGCCTTCAGTGCACAAGCTTTCAGAGACAGGAGCGGCTATTCGACTAAGCGATGTAAAAGAGAATATTGGAATAGCAGAAGGGATTGAGACTGCACTTATATGCAAGCAGGTTTTCGGGATCGATACCTGGTCATCGATCAATGCCTCACTCATGGAGTCATTTGTACCGCCCGATGGCGTCACGAATGTGACTATATTCGGCGACAACGATAGTAATTTCAGAGGCCAAAAATCTGCGTATATTCTTGCAGGCAAACTTTACAGTAGTGGCATACAGGTTGATGTTCGGATACCTGATGAGATAGGGGATTTTAATGACTTATACTTGACAGAAAACAATTAGAGAATTTAATCAAATGAAATTTCATAGTTCATGCCGTAGCTATGTCTACGATGTACGTTCACAGATACGCTATACGTTGAGGACATCAAAATCTAAATACGTGAGTGTGTTCTGGATTCCAGAGACGTTTACGATGGTCAATGAACTGGATCAGCAGTTCTGTTCTGATGTTCTCGTTGTAGACGATGACTCATTGCTGAGAATAGCATTGATGAAATACGCTGATGACTGGTTTGTCTCTAAGTACAAGACAACACCATCGCTGCAGAGGCTTCAGGCGGCTTTTGACAAAGTGTGTGACTATCATGTACAATTATTAAACCTTAATAAGTGAGAAAGAAAATGAGAGAGGAAGATGTGATTAAGATGAGTTGTTTTGAAACTTTGAATGAAGTTGACGTCAGCAAGTACCTGGAGAGGAAGGGGGAGTTCGATTATCTGCCATGGTCCAAGGCTGTTGAGTTGTTGCTGTCTGTTGTTCCTGATGCTACGTGGAGAGTTGTAAGGTTTCCATATAATGATAGCAGTGTTGTTCACGTTCCATATCTTCAAACAGACACAGGATACTACTGTGAAGTGCACGTGACAGTTGGTGATGTTACAAGGTGTTCAATATTGCCAGTTCTTGACTTCAGGAACAATACGATCTACGAGCCAAATTCAAATGACATAAACACAACCATACAACGGTGCCTTGTGAAGGCTATAGCACTGCATGGTTTGGGGCTGCATGTTTATATGGGGGAGTCTCACCCAAGCAATCAACTGGAGAAGATGGATGAAGAAAGATGTAATCTCATCATTTCAATTCGCCAGGCGATATTAAACGATGATGTGAGTGCGGCAGTTGCTGCCTGGAAGGGAATCAGCAATCGTGATATGAAGATTTCAATCTGGAACCTTTCCGAAATGGATGGGGGCTTTTCTCCGACAGAAAAGGTTTTCATGACAAGCAAAGAGTTCAAGGCTAGTAATGAGCGTAAAGCTCAGAAGGAAGCCGAGAGCAAAGACAGTATCCCAGTTGCATTATGGAGTGTTGAGTGACATGGAAATTCAATTCATTGATTGCATTGTAAGTTCTAATGAGCAGGGCTCACACGAATGGCATATGGATCGGCTTGGAGCTATATCCGCATCCCAGGTGAGTCAGATATTGACGCCAACAGGAAAAGTATCCTCGAGCATAGAAAAGCTTGTATTCAAGCTGTCTGCAGAGAAAGCCATTGGTATCAGGGCCGAGACGTTTACTTCAAAAGCAATGCTCGTAGGGACCAATACTGAGCCAGAGGCAAGGGATAGGTTCGAAGTCGAGACTGGAGAAACTGTAGTTGAGACTGGATTTATATTCAACACGAAGACAAGCCTGGGATGCTCACCTGATGGCATCATCATTCGAGGTGGAGTACCTGCTTCAGGGCTTGAAATAAAGTGCCCTATGCCAAAGACGCACATGGAATATCTGTCCAAAGGCATGCCGGCCATTTACATGCCACAGGTGCAAGCCTGCATGGCAGTCACAGGCATGCAAGAGTGGGTGTTTATGAGCTACTGCATTGGTCTTAAGCCACTTGTCTTTACGTGCAGCAGGGACGATGATTGGATCGACAAGCTGTTAAATGAATGTACTGACATTACCATCATGATAAATGAAGCAGCGGATTCATTCTCTGACCGGCCATGTTAAGCCAAAGGTTATTTATTGAAGATAAAGACTTACCAGGCAGATATTTATTTTAGTAAATGTGTCAGGGAACGATCTCAGTATCGATGTGAGCGCTGCGGAATAGATCTATCAGCAGATGGCAATAGAAGGAAGCTGCAGTGCTCTCATGTCTACAGTAGAAAGCATACATCAATACGATGGCACCCTGACAACGCAACGGCCAGCTGCTTCACATGCCACATGTCATATGCAGCAGATCCTGTAATAGGGGGCAGGTGGATAACGCAGTATCTTGGTGATGACGTCATAGCCAGGCTAGAAGGCCTCATCACACCAATGAAGACCAGCATCAAGTCAAGAGCCATCATAGCCTCGCATTACAAGGCTCAGCTCGAAAGCATGGAGTCCCTGCGTCAGGAAGGAAAGGCAGGTAGACTTGAATTCTACAACTTAAATAAATAAAGTGTTGACAAGGGGAGTAAGCGATGTAATAATGCAGTCCTACTAAGTTGTTGCCCCGGTAGCTCAGCTGGATAGAGCAGCCGCCTCCTAAGCGGCAGGTCGGACGTTCGAATCGTCCCCGGGGCGCCATCGATCAACGAAGGCAAACAAAGGAGGTGGGATGTGGAGGGCAGTAGATTTGGACGTGAGTATGTCAAGGCTCGTGAGAAGGACAGGCGAGTATCAGAAAAGTACTCACATGCATACGACGCAAAGATAAAGGCAGACGAGGCCTATACAGCTGCATATGAGGAATTGCTTCAAGCTCGTAAAGAGTTCATCGATTCAGCCAGGGCTCAGATTGATGAATCACATAATCATAGTGCCGAGAAGAGCAGGCACGATATAAAAGTAACCAAGCCCATATCTTAAACAAAGGAAAAATAATGAGCGACAAAGAAAAAATGGTCCCGCAGGAAATTCTGCAGACAGTGCACCAGGTGGCATATGAATGTGCATACAAGGCAGCATTCAAGGCAGCAAATGACGTGTCATACCACATTGCATTTGATGCGGCTAAAGCTGCAGCAGAGAGGGCTGCAGAGAAGGTATCTGAGAAGATTGCCTATAAGGCTGCAAGTAAAGCTGCACATGATGCAGCAAGTGATGCAGCTCGAGATGTCGTGCGACGGCATGAAGCAGGTGAAGATATTTCACCTAAGCAAGATGAAAGTAAATAGTGATTTAACTAGAAGTTTAAACGTAGAGAGAGGAAGTGAAAATGAAAGCTAACAATATAGAAAAAACACAAGAGTACAAAGCTGAGTTGCAGGATGCTTTGGATGACATTGAAAATTCGATTGGATATCTTGC
>NZ_MPRK01000181.1 GCF_002021095.1 Solemya elarraichensis gill symbiont
CATGGAGCGCTGGCGCTGGATGCCCAGGGAGCTTGGCAGCAGTTACGTCATCGTCGATGTGCCAGCCTATCGACTGTGGTTTCATCAGCCGGGTAAAAAACCGCTGACAATGCGCACCATCGTTGGAGATACTAAAAACCAGACGCCCAGTTTTACCCAGAACATGAAGTACCTGGTAATGAATCCCAACTGGTATGTTCCGAACAAGATTGCCGCTGAGGAACTGGCGCCCAAGATCGATGAAGATCCAGAGTATGTCCAGCGTGCCGGTTTTCGGATTTATGACAAGGAGAGTAAGCAAGAGATTGATCACACCTCGGTCGACTGGGCGAATCTAGGCACCGGTTCCGAATTTCCCTACAGGCTTGTGCAATCATCGGGCAACAGCAATGCGCTTGGTGACATAAAGTTCATCTTTCCAAATCGACATGGTATCTACCTGCATGACACCAGTGCACCATTGCTTTTCAGAAAGGATAAACGTGCCCTCAGCCATGGTTGTATCAGAATCGAGAAGCCCTTGGAATTGGCATCCAGAATTCTTGGTACCGGATCATCTGATGAAATAGCCAGTATGATCGAGTCATCTTCACACAATCGCCATGTCAACCTGAAAGGTGAGATCCCTGTCTACCTGGTCTACATGACGGCCTGGAGTGAAGGGAAGGGTGATATTTCGTTCTTCAGTGATATCTACAAGAGGGACCGTCGCTTACTCGCGGCAAAATAAACAGTGACAACTAAGACTGCATATCCTTATTTAATCAATGGGTAACATAAATATAAACTTATACCATAGTTGCTCCTTGAAACTTTTTTCTATATGATTTGTCGAACTTTTTCGAATGCCACTAATTAATTCATGGATTTTATGACTAAAGAGACAGCTGTATATCTCCCAAGACGCAGATTCATCCAAACTGCCTCGCTTCTTGCTGGGACATCCGTTGTTCCGCAGGCTATGGCTGCACCGACCGAGCTGCAAGAGATCAGTTCATCGCTGCGCAACCTGTTTACCCTGTTGATCAAGGGGCCTGAGGCGGAAGCCGCTGAAGTTGCCAAAGCAGCAGCAAAAACACCACTTAATGCGAAAGAAGTTCGTTCAATCTCCCTGCACAACCTCCACACAGGTGAAAAGAGTAGTGTCGACTACTGGTTTGACGGGCAGTATGAAAAAGACGCACTGGCTGAAATCAACAAGGTATTACGAGATCATCGCACCGACAAGGTTTGCGAAATCGACAAGAGCCTGATTGACTATCTCAGCAGCGTGCAGAAAAAGCTTGATGTTGAAGGCAAGACTTTCGAAGTGATATCCGGTTATCGTGCTCCCGAGAGCAATGCCAAACTGCGCCAGAAGAGCAGGGGTGTAGCCAAGGAGAGCTTTCACATGAAGGGCATGGCGGTCGATATCCAGATCCCGGGCCGTTCTTCAGGCCTGGTTTACAAGGCAGCCACTGACCTCAAGCTCGGCGGTGCCGGCTATTACGGAAAGAGCCGCTTCGTCCATCTCGACGTTGGCGGTGTACGCTCCTGGAGAGGCTGACAGACTCTCATCCCTGGGCTGTTTTTTTACTCTAAAAACCCGGTTTTTCAGACCGGGTTTTTTGTTGCCCGGAGATTGCCTAAGTCCACACCGGAACGGTGCTTTTTTAGCCAAATAATGGTATGATTGTCGGTCTGAAAATGCAGCCTGCCAATGGATAAGAAAAACAGATAAAAACCATCGGCTGAATCGATCAACCAGAGAGGGTTTGTACCATCCCCCATGAGTGAATTTGCCAAGGAAATACTCCCCATTAATCTTGAGGAGGAGATGCAGCAGTCCTACCTGGACTATGCAATGAGCGTTATCGTCGGGCGTGCACTGCCTGACGTTCGTGACGGCCTCAAACCGGTTCATCGGCGCGTGCTTTACGCCATGAATGAACTTAACAACGACTGGAACAAACCCTACAAGAAATCTGCCCGTATCGTCGGTGACGTCATCGGTAAATACCATCCACATGGTGACACCGCAGTCTACGATACGATTGTCCGTATGGCGCAGCCCTTTTCAATGCGCTACATGCTCGTTGACGGTCAGGGTAACTTTGGTTCGGTTGACGGCGATTCGCCGGCAGCGATGCGTTACACCGAAGTGCGCATGGCGAAAATTGCCCACTCCATGCTCGAGGATATCGACAAGGAGACGGTCGACTTTAACGCCAACTACGATGAATCCGAACATGAACCGGCCGTTCTGCCGGCGCGCCTGCCAAACCTGTTGGTGAACGGCTCTGCCGGTATCGCTGTCGGCATGGCGACTAATATACCGCCACACAACCTGTCCGAGACTATCGACGCATGCGTGGCTGTTATCGACACTCCTGACATCGACATTGCCGGTTTGATGGCACATATTCCGGGACCCGATTTTCCGACTGCAGGCTTGATTAACGGCGCACGTGGAATTGTCGACGCCTACAATACGGGACGTGGCAAGGTCTACATTCGCGCTCGTACCGAGTTCGAAGAGCACGACAATGGCCGGGTACGCATCGTGGTGCACGAATTGCCATACCAGGTCAACAAGGCGCGTCTGCTGGAAAAAATTGCCGAACTGGTCAAGGACAAGAAACTCGAAGGAATCAGTGCCCTGCGTGACGAGTCCGACAAGGACGGCATGCGCATGGTCATTGAGCTGAAGCGCGCTGAAGTGCCAGAAGTGGTCCTGAATAACCTTTTCAAGCACACCCAGATGCAGAATGTTTTCGGCATCAACATGGTGGCGCTGGTTGACGGTCAGCCACGCACACTGAATCTGAAGCAGTGCCTTGAGTATTTCCTGCGTCACCGCCGCGAGGTAGTGACACGCAGAACTTTGTTTGAGCTGCGCAAGGCGCGTGCCCGTGCACATATCCTCGAGGGTCTTGCGGTTGCACTCGCAAACATCGACGAGATAATTGCGCTGATCAAGGCTGCGCCAACGCCTGCAGATGCCAAGCAGAAGCTGGTGGCGCGCACCTGGAAATCGGGTGCTGTCGAGGCGATGCTGCAGCAGACCGGTGCCGAGTCGACGCGCCCTGAGGACCTGACTGCCGAGTTTGGCCTGACGGCTGATGGATATCAACTGACAGAGATACAGGCACAGGCGATACTTGATCTGCGTCTGCAAAAGCTGACCGGACTCGAGCAGGAGAAAATCCTCAAGGAATATGAAGAGATTCTCGCCAGGATTGCTGCCCTGCTGAATATTCTCTCCAGCCCGGATCGCCTGATGGAGGTGATTCGTGATGAACTGATCGCTATCAAGGAGCAGTTCGGAGATGAACGACGTACCGAGATCATCTTAAATCAGCTTGATCTGACCACCGAGGACCTGATTCCGGAAGAGGATATGGTAGTAACCATCTCCCACCTTGGCTATGCGAAATCACAGCCGCTTGCCGACTACCAGGCACAACGTCGTGGCGGCAAAGGCAAGTCTGCAACAAAGACCAAGGAAGAGGATTTCGTCGACAAGCTGTTCGTTGCCAATACCCACGACACGATTTTGTGTTTCACCAGCCGTGGCAGAGTTTACTGGCTAAAGGTCTATGATTTACCGCAGGCAGGACGCA
>NZ_MPRK01000182.1 GCF_002021095.1 Solemya elarraichensis gill symbiont
GTCCAGTCCATAGGTGGTCCTTTGTATTTTCTTTCTTTTTATTTCTTCGCGAATTTGTCGGTTTAGTAGAATGCTTTCCTGATTAACATAGTGCCTGTCATGTTCCAGGTGTGAACAACACGCCCTATGTCGAATTTGTTTTGCGTTAAGACCCATGTTTATAAGGCGTTCGCCGAGTTCCCGGTCCAGTCCACCGTACTGCATCTCTTCATTGTATCCATTGGCGGCGACAAGATATTTTTTCCATGTTGCGCGTGTTGTTGTGATGAAATCCAGCACACTACCCCAGTAGGGGTGTGAGTAGAGCTTGAGAATTTTTGGTGTATAAGGAAATCCATTCCTCAAAAGCCACCTGGGATTAGTTGAGTGACCAAGAAGAATATCCTCTTTACTGATGAGATTTGATATTTCTATTGGCAAGTGAATGCTACCACCGGACAAAAAGGTATTTTCTTCTGCTAATGCCACATGGTTCTTGACGAAATCGGGATGTGGTATGCAATCGCCATCTGTGAAAATCGTGTAGTCAGATTGACTTGCCAAGATGGCTTTATTGAGGATTCTACATTTTCTGAATCCTTCATCAGGTTGCCAAATATGTTGTATAGGTATCTCAGTTTCTGTCCTGATCCTTTCTATTACATCGCGGGTGTCATCGGTGGAACCATCATCAGCCACAATGACTTCAAACTGCCTGTAAGTCTGTGTTGTAAAACCTGTCAGGCATTTATCTAACCAGGAAGGTTGGTTATAGGTTGTAAGAATGACGGATGCAAGCAATTGAATATCCTTATGAGAGTCTTATGGTTTCAGTTGTCAGCAGGAGCATGAATGTTCAGGATGCTGATCGTTTTTGATTTGGGTCATGCTCATGAATCCAAATATTACAGACATATTTTACACCTGAGGTAATTGGAAGCCCGGCATGCATTGAGAGAGGATGGGGTAAATGCATTTCATTCAGGTTATCGAAAATTAATGCCTTACCTTTCTCCGGTTCCACCGTTACATCCACCTCTGAGAACCAGGTTTCGCCTCCCTCAAAATTATCATTGAGATAAACAAGGATTGTTTTTTTGCGCCTGGAAGCAAATGCATCTAAATGCAGTCCGAACTCCTCTCCTGTCTCGTAGCGGGCACATTGCAGGTTTTCGATATCCTGAATACTTGAATGGGAGTTAGCTGCTGCACGCTGGCGGATTGTATCCAGCAGAGCATGTTTCTCCTTCAATAGCACAGATTGACTAGTGCGTACGTCTGAAAGAGTTTTATGTTTTTCAGGGCCATAAGAGATGATCGTACTGCGTTGATAGCGCCCTTCAGTGAGTCTGATTAATGCCTCACATTCATTATCCGAGAGGAAATTCCTTATTTCCCTGATGCTGCCTTTATAGGCATTAATATAGCTTTCCTCTTGCCTTCTTTTCTCAGTGTAATCGTGCTTGCCCGTGTGATCATTAACGTGAAATGAAAAGACCGTGCCTGCATAGAAATCCTGGAGCACTCCAAGAGGGACTGAACGCGTTGTCATATTGCTGTTGATCAGTTCAGCCTTATTTTTATTTATAGACGTTAGTATCAGAAGGCGATTTTTACCTTGATGAGAGACGGATATGGCTAGAGGGAAGCGTTGCTTGTACAGTGTTGCAGGAGAAACCGGGAGTGGTTGTGGTTCGGCGCCCCAGCTATTGAGCAGATGTATCATCTTTTCTATAGCGAATCCGTTTGGCGTGTTAGATTGGGCTGCTTGCTCTCTTATCGTTGTACGGGTTACCTGAAGAGAACGAAGAGGGATGAGGCATGAAAGAAATGTATCCAGGCCATTGCCAGATCCGCGGATTAGCCTATGCCACTCAGAATCTTTATCCAGGTCAGTCATCGTCATCAATGTAAGCTTTTTACTCTCCTGATTGTTGAGACATAGCATACCAAGTGCGCACAATAATAGAAGTATTGACATGATTCATGAATACCCTTGAATGAACTTTCACCATAATAACCACTGTAAGGAGTAGGAAATGAAAAAGGTGATTTTGTCTTTGGTAGCATCAGGTCTTTCAATGCCGGCAGTTGCATTGCCAGTTGTAGGCCTCCATGCAGCGCCTGCGTCGCTTATGACAACTGATGCAATGATTGCTCTTGCAGGTATCGCTACGCTGGCTGGTGTTGTTACCTATCGCCTCGTGAAGCGATAAGAAATTCTTTATAACATCTTGTTATAAATCAATAGGGTGGGGCCTTAACGGCCTCACTTTTTAATATGCTGGAAAATATCCTTCAGAATAACGCAGAGACACTCCTGTTTCTGGGCATGATTGTGGCTCTCATTTTTGCTGCACTTATGGAAGGCATCTTTCCCAGACGAGCCCAATCTGGTGATTTGGGATATCGTTGGGGCAACAATATCAGCCTGATGATTCTTAACCAGGTAAACCTTGGTGTTGTTACGTTCGCGGTGAGTACCCTGGTTGCATGGTGGGGTGAAGAAGAAAATATCGGATTATTGAGGGGGGTTGATCTCGGTCTATTCCCGCTTTTACTGATAGCAATACTGGTGTTGGAGTTCGTCTCGTACTGGTTTCATCGCGCACTACATACTTTTCCCCGGCTATGGCGGCTGCACGCTGTGCATCATAGTGACACGGAAGTTGATTTTACGACGACCTACCGGAATCATCCGTGTGAGCTCTATGTGAATGTTCCATTAACAGTCCCTGTGATTATGCTGATGGGATTTCCAGTTGAAGTCGTCGTTTTGTACCAAGTCATCAAATCTTCCATCAGTATTTTTGCTCATAGCAATACACGCCTGCCGGAGAAACTGGATGCTGTATTGCGTTACTTCATTATCACTCCTGATTTTCATCGGATTCACCATAGTAGTGACAGGAAATATACAGATAGCCATTTTAGTGAAGCATTTCCTGTTTGGGATTATCTGTTCGGTACGACTAGCAAGATTCCATATGCACAGCATGAATCTATGCAGCTTGGCCTGGAATATTTCCGGGGTAAAAAAGATGGTCGACTTGACAAGCTCTTGCTGAGACCCTTTATCTGGAAACGGGAACGTAACAAAGAGATGTCAGGCAGACCAAAAACGGCCTAGCTCCGCATCATACTTTCCGATTAGGCCGGGGGTCTTTCCACCTGCATGGGTGAAAGTGAATTCACTAAAATAGAAGACACCATTTGTCACATAAAAATCAACACGCACGTGTCCTATATCACGGCAAAGTTCGCGTAGCTTTTCAAAGATCTCATCTGGAGGGCAGGGAGTCTCTCCCGCATCTGTGTTATGTATTGGCAGGGATTTCGGTTCACCAGGCTCCATTCGATTCCAATCTGCATCATAGAGTCTGAAAGACAAGCTTTTATGATGAAAAGGACGATAAAGAACCGTTGTCAAATGACATTGTCCGTTGAATAGAAAAAATTGAAGTTCATAGTCGATAGGTTCGAGCAATTCTTCAAACAAAACCCTGGGTTTTAGATAAGCGTACGAGCCTGTAGATAATTCTGTGTAACTGCCCTGTTCAAATATGGTCAATGAGTCGATCTTCAAACTCGATCATAAAACGATTTAACGCTGCTTTCCAGT
>NZ_MPRK01000183.1 GCF_002021095.1 Solemya elarraichensis gill symbiont
GTACCAAGGTCTACGTCATCAACGGGCCACTCTTTTTCGGATCTGCCAAGGTATTCTCCGAGCTCTTTACTCCTGATGATGATCCTGACGAGGTGATTGTCGATTTCATCAACTCGCGTGTTGCCGATCACTCAGCGGTCGAGGCGATTGACTCGCTTGCAGAACGTTACACGAAACGTGGTAAGCATCTGCACCTGCGTCACCTCAGTGTCGATTGCACCAACCTGCTCAACAAGGCGGGAGACCTGGTCGAGGTTAATTACGAAGAGGACCCTCACTACAAGGTGGCAGACGACAAGCTTGCATGAGCGGGTTATTGACCACGGGAAGGATTGCGACACATAATCGATTAATTGTAACGACTGGTTTGTACCCATGACGACAGCTTTCGACAAGCAGGTAACGCCCCTTCGCACTATTTCCGAGGTGAAGCCCGGCAGTTTTATTTTCAGCCGCGACAATGCGCTGCCAGCCGATTTCTGTGATGAAGTCGTGCGCCGTTTCGAGGCCAGCGAGTCCTACCAGCGCAAGGGTGTCATAGGCCAGCTTGGTGAAGAGGATAACGGTATCAAAAGCACCATGGATCTTGTCGTTAGCGACAAGGAAGACTGGAAGGATATTGACCAGATGTTCTTCCGTGGCATGGCAGCGGCGATGAACGAATTTCGTGAAAGCTTTCCCTATTTCAAAGGTCCATTCAAGGATCTTGGTTACCAGGTTCAGCGTTATCTTCCGGGTGACTATTACCACTGGCATATCGATGGCGGCAGCCACCAGTTTGCCGATCGCCAGCTGGTGGCACTCTGGTATCTGAATGATGTGCCCGAGGGTGCTGGCGGTGAAACCCAGTTTCTGTTCCAGGACATCAGTGTGCGTCCGGAGAAGGGCAAGCTGGTGCTGTTTCCTCCCTTCTGGACGCATGAGCATCGTGCTGCTGAAGTACTCAGCGGTGCCAAATATATCGCCACCACCTGGGTTCTGTTTCGTTGAAGCAATTGCTGGCGATTATTGAAATGGGAGGCTATCCTAATTTCATTCCGCTCTACCGCTCGCTGGGATTTGAAGTTCACGTTGAGAACTCGATGCGCAAGGCGCGTACATGGCTTAAGAAAACAACACCGGATGTGATTGTTGCCGAGTATAATTTTCAGAGCCAGTTTCGTGACAGAACATCAAACTTTGAGACCCTGATGGCGGTACTGGAGAAATATGGCAGCAGTAAGGTCATTGCTTTCTATGATACGCAGACTGAACACAAGCTTGCGTTGCTGCAGGAACGCTTTCCCCTGCATGACGCGATCCCTTTTCCCGTCAGTGAGCAGTTGCTGACAGATGCGCTTGAACGCATATAGCTACACCTGTTAACAAGGCAGAAAATGAAGAAAATCACAATTATCGGAGCAGGCTTTGCGGGATTGAAGGCAGTTCGCGAATTGAGAAAGCTGGACAAGTCTGTTGAGATTACGCTTGTCTCGCCGGTTGCGGAATTGCACTACCTGCCAGGCATCATCTGGATACCGAGCGGCAGGCGCCAACGCGAAGACCTGGTGGTACCGCTGGATAACTTCTTCTCACGCATGCGTGTCAATTTTCACCAGGGCAATGTGACCGGCTTGCGCGATGGCGGACGCATTGTCGAGACAGACAATGGCGAGATATCGAATGATGGCCTGATCATTGCTTCGGGTGGGCGTTTCATCAAGAAGCTGCCCGGAATAGAACATGCCATCACACCCTGTGAAGGTATCAGCGCTGCCGAGAAGATTCGTGATCGTCTCAAACAGATGCAGGGCGGCAGTATCGCCATCGGTTTTGCAGGTAATCCGAAAGAGCCCAGCGCGATGCGTGGTGGGCCCATGTTCGAGTTCCTCTTCGGGCTCGATACACAACTGCGTCAAGAAGGGCGGCGTGACAAATTCACGCTGACGTTCTTCAGCCCTGCACCTCAACCCGGCAATCGCCTCGGCCCGAAGGCCGTTAAGGGCCTGCTGGACGAAATGAAGAAGCGCGGTATCGAGACCCATCTTGGTCACAAGATGAAAGGCTTCAGCGAAACCGGTGTCAGCACTGAGGGCGGAGAGTTCCCGGCTGACCTGATTCTTTTCATGCCGGGCATGACGGGTAACACCTGGTTTGACAACACCGAGTTGCCACGCTCCGAGGGCGGTCTGATCAGGGCGGATGCCCAGTGCCGTGTCGAGGGCATGCAAAATGTCTATGTTGCCGGTGATTCAGGTAGCTTTCCCGGGCCTGATTGGATGCCAAAACAGGCGCACATGACTGATCTGCAGGCCACCGCTGCAGCAAAAAACCAGCTCACGGAACTAGGTGGCGGAAAGCCATCGGAGACGTTCAAGGTCGAACTGGTCTGTATTGTCGATTCAAACAGCAAGGGTATGCTGGTGGCGCGTAACGAGAAACGTGCCCTGACACTGCCCGCATGCAGGATGTTCCACTGGATGAAGCGCGGTTTCGAGTGGTGGTACCTGAAGCAGTATCGCTGAGTATCGACAGGTGCTGCGTATCTCCAACAATGTCACTCTGCCCGATTCGGAAATCGAGATGGAGGGCATTCGCGCGCAGGGTGCCGGTGGGCAGAATGTAAACAAGGTCTCCACGGCTATTCACCTGCGCTTTGATATCAACGCCTCGTCACTGCCGCCTTTCTACAAGGAGCGCCTGCTCCAGCTGCGCGACAAGCGTATCAACAAGGATGGCGTCATCGTTATCAAGGCGCAGAAGTATCGCTCGCGTGAGAAAAATATCGAGGATGCCCTCAAGCGACTCACTGCAATTGTGCGCAGTGTTGCCACCGTACAAAAGACGCGTAAGCCGACCAAGCCGACCAGGGCAGCACAGCAACGACGTATCGATGACAAAAAACGGCGTGGCAAGATCAAGCAGGGCCGCAAAAAAGTCAGTTCGGATTAACGCACTTGTTCAGCACCTATCTCAAGCTGGTGTTAGCTGTTGTCTCGTGGGGCGGGGCATTTGTATTCGCCAAGATGGCAGGTGCCGATATTGGTGAGGTCGAGGCGGCTTCATGGCGTTTCCTGGTCAGTGCACTATTGCTGACTCCGTTCTTGCTTCGTAAACCATTTCCCCGGCCAACACATAGAGAGATGTTATTGTTTCTGGTGCTGGGTCTAAGCGGTATCTATTTTTATAACCTGTTTTTCTTTTTTGGCCTGCAACTGATCAAGTCGAGCCTTGCAGGTATGATCGTGGCTCTCTACCCGATTGTTGTGCTGCTGCTCTCCGCAGTTTTTCTGAAGGAATATCTTACACCCAAGATGTTTGTCGGTGTTGTAATTTCAATTGCGGGAGCGGTCGTTATCCTGCTGGGCAGGCAGGTACCAGAAGGAAGTGAATCTGGCTACTGGCTTGGTATTTTGCTGATCATTGGATGTGTCATCAGCTGGTCGGTCTATAGTATGGTCGGTAAAGTGATGATGCAGCGTTATACATCAGGACAGCTGATCAGTGTGTCGGTGTGGATTGGTACAGTGATTCTTTTGCTGCATCTCTACCTGTCAGGTTCTCAATTGCCGCCAGTGAGCGGTATTTCCCTGTTTTTGTCCCTTTCTCAGCCGTGCTATTTGGATTCTTTATCCTCGATGAACGTATCTCACTTTTAACCATGAGCGGCGGAGTGCTGGTTGTTATAGGGGTGTTGATTACACAAAGAGAAAAGATCAGCCAAGCAGGAGCTTCAGTGCCATGCTCACCGAAACAATCACAAGCAGCGGACGAATAATTCGTGATCCGTGCTTAAGGGTGACGTGTGAGCCAAGATATCCGCCAATCACCTGGCCTGCACCCATTACAAGCCCGATCAGCCAGAGAATCTGACCGCTAAACAGGAATACCAGCAATGCTGCAAAATTACTGGTGAAATTCAGCAGCTTGGTACCGCCTACAGCTTTCTGCAGTGAATAGCCGAGCAGGGAGACGAAGGCGAACATGAAAAAGGAGCCGGTGCCGGGACCGAAGAAGCCGTCATAGAAGCCTAGCGAGGTGCCGAAAAGAAGGCCGAATATTGCCGGAGAAATGCGTTTGTGACGATCCTGCTCGCCGACCTTGTGGGCAAAGAGAAAATAGACAGCGAAGCAGATCAACAGGAAGGGGATGAAATCCTCAAGCAGCTGGGTGGGCAGCTGCTGGATCAGAATAGCCCCGGCGGCAGAACCGATGAAAGTCAAAATAACGGCAAGACGCAGTTCATGCAGCGGCACTATGCCGTTACGAATGTAATTCGTGGTTGCCGTAAAGGTGCCAAAAGTCGCCTGCAGCTTGTTGGTTGCCAGTGCCTGCACGGGTGTCATGCCTGTCCACATTAATGCCGGTAGTGCGAGCAATCCTCCGCCGCCAGCAATTGCATCAACAAAGCCGGCAGCAATCCCTACAAAAAACAGCAGCGGCAAAGAGAGTGCGGGATCCGTGAGCAAGGATTTGGCCTGTTGGCGTCCGAATTGGACATTCTACCGTTATTTGTGCACTTGTCTTGTCCCATGCAGTGATAAAATCGGTTGCTGATTAAATACGAACCCGGAAAGAGACAATGAACGATATCCAACTTTCACCAGAATTATTCCAGCGCATTCAACAGGCGATCATCGAGCAGGAACCAGAGGCACAGCAGAATGCCGGTGTCATGATGCAGTACCTGGCAGCACTGATGGGCTATATTCTCGGCTCTCAGCAGGAGATGCCATCCAAGACAAAGGAGGAGTTCATGGAAGAGCTTTCAGATTTTGCACGCCACGTCATGCGTGATGCCGATACCAAGGTACAGCAGCAGCGCCAGTCGCAGGCAGCCAATGCGTTTGGTATCTGGACACCACCGTCCAGTTGATAGCCAGCGGTCAATAATCGCTTGTCCTCAATCGACAAGATCCTTGGCGAAGGCGGAGAGCTCGAACAGAGTATTGCCGGGTTTCGCGTTCGCAGTCAGCAGTTGGAAATGGCTCACGCTGTCGATGATGCGCTGAAGTCCGCGGGCACCCTTGTGTGCGAGGCAGGCACGGGTACGGGTAAAACATTTGCCTACCTGGTGCCGGCGCTACTTTCCGGACTCAAGGTGATTATCTCAACCGGAACAAAAAACCTGCAGGATCAGCTTTTCAACAGCGATCTGCCACGTTTTCGCGAAAGTCTCGGGCAGGGCGTTTCAGCCGCACTGCTGAAAGGACGCGCCAACTACCTGTGC
>NZ_MPRK01000184.1 GCF_002021095.1 Solemya elarraichensis gill symbiont
GACCGTGACCAGATCAAGGCAGCTGCCGCAGGCCGCTGTGACATTGCCATTGCAAACACTTATTACTATGCGCAGATGCTGGGCTCGGGTGATAAGTCTCAAATCGGCGCAGCCAATGCCGTTGCCCTGTTCTGGCCAAACCAGGATGATCGCGGCACCCACATCAATATCTCAGGCGTTGGACTCACTGCGGCTGCAAAAAACAGGGAGAATGCAATCCAGTTGATGGAGTTTCTTGTCAGCGATGAAACGCAGCAGTGGTATGCAACAATCAACCATGAATACCCTGCCGTACATGGCATCAATCCGAGCGACGCACTTACCACATGGGGCGAATTCAAATCCGATACACTCAACCTCTCAAGATTGGGCGAATTAAACGCTGATGCCGTGCGCCTGATGGATCGTGCTGGCTGGCGCTAACCGCCAACTCAGCGGGTATGCTGCACACAGAATACAGCTTACCCTTTTCAAATAGAATGATTTGATCATGCCAACGCTATCGATACCATCCAACCTCTACTGGCTTCCACGGTCGTTTCTCAACCTGTGGAATCTCGGCATCATCGGCATTGCGCTGTTAATGGCGCTGCCGGTACTCGTGATCGCAAGTTTTATCTTTCTGCCCGCCAGTGATAACTGGCAACACCTTGTCGACAACCTGCTTGCCGACTATGTCGGCAACTCTCTAATGCTAATGCTTGGCGTCTCCGTTGGCGTCCTCAGTATTGGAGTGATCACTGCATGGCTCACCAGTATGTGCGAGTTTCCCGGCAGACGTTGGCTGACATGGGCACTGCTGTTGCCACTGTCGATTCCCGCATACATCATCGCCTATACATACACGGGACTGCTCGATTTTGAAGGTCCATTGCAAGAGGCAATGCGTGCATGGTTTGGCTGGTCATACGGTGACTACTGGTTTCCGGAGGTGCGTTCCATCGGCGGTGCCATGGTGATGCTGTCACTGGTGCTCTACCCCTATGTCTACATGCTTGTCAGGGCCGCCTTCCTCGAACAGTCCGTGTGTGTTCTTGAGGTCAGTCGCACACTTGGCAACTCGCCGCTGCGCAGCTTTACCCGCGTAGCCCTGCCACTGGCAAGACCGGCAATTGTCACAGGGCTGTCTCTTGCACTGATGGAAACACTCGCTGACTATGGAACAGTGCAGTATTTCGGTGTCAGCACTTTTACAACCGGTATATTCCGCACCTGGTTCGGCCTTGGAGACAGCGCCACCGCAGCACAACTCTCGGCAACACTGCTCGGATTCGTTTTTCTGCTGGTGATCGTGGAGCGCTGGTCGCGCAAGCGTGCGCGCTTCCACCATACCAGCAACAGCTATTCCGAAATTCGCCGTTACCAGTTACGCGGTACACGCGGCAGGATCGCATTCATTGCCTGCATGCTGCCGGTACTGTTTGGTTTTATTATTCCGGCAGGCCAACTCCTCAACTGGACACTTACGACGGCGACCGAAACAATCAACTGGTCATTTGCACTACTGGCATGGAACAGCCTGATGCTAGCGAGCATCACTGCCCTTGTAGCAGTAGTACTTGCACTGTTGCTTGCCTATGGAAAACGCTTGCAGGACAATCTCATCAGTAATACGGGTGTGCGCATTGCATCCATGGGTTATGCCGTTCCAGGTACCGTTATTGCTGTTGGTGTCCTGATGCCTTTTGCGTGGCTTGATAACAGCATTGATGCATGGATGCGTGAGCAATTTAGCATCTCGACCGGCCTGTTACTGTCAGGCACCCTGTTTGCTCTCGTATTTGCCTACACGGTGCGATTCCTCTCCGTTTCGATCCAGGCAATCGAGTCCGGTCTCGGCAAAATCAGGTTCTCCATGGATGATGCCGGGCGCTCACTCGGTCTCTCACCGACGGGTGTGCTTGCTCGTATTCATCTGCCCCTGATGAAAGGAACTGTAATTACTGCGCTGTTACTGGTGTTCGTTGATGTTCTCAAGGAGTTGCCGGCCACCCTGATACTGCGCCCCTTTAATTTCAATACGCTCGCCGTACGTACCTACGAGATGGCGGCTGATGAGCGTCTTGCAGACGCCGGTGCTCCAGCCCTGATGATAGTGGCCACCGGTATTATTCCGGTTATCCTGCTTAGCAGGGTAATCAGTCATTCACGTGCCGGGGGAGGAGAAGCATGAGTTGCCTGTCTGTTGATAAAACCTCGATCGGCTATGACAGCGTCACAGTTGTTGAAAAAATCGATCTGACATTGGGTGAAGGTGAGATTGGTTGCCTGCTGGGACCAAGTGGCTGCGGCAAGACAACTCTACTGAGGGCCATTGCCGGTTTCGAGCCACTGAAAAGCGGACGCATATCGATTGATGGCAACAGTGTTAGCACGCCTACTCACACCACGCCTCCTGAGCATCGTCACATCGGTATGGTGTTCCAGGATTTTGCGCTGTTTCCACATCTCACCCTGTTCGACAATATCGCTTTTGGTATCCGTCACTTAAAAGGTGGAGACAAGAAGAGACGTGTCGATGAACTGCTGGATCTGATCGGACTGTCCGGCTATGGTTCGCGCTATCCGCATGAACTCTCCGGAGGTCAACAGCAGCGTATAGCACTGGCACGTGCGCTTGCGCCACGTCCGAAGTTGCTGCTGATGGATGAACCCTTCTCCAGCATGGACGCAGAACTGCGCGAAGCGCTTGCCACCGAGGTGCGCGAGATACTCAAACGCGCAAATATCACCGCGGTACTTGTCACTCATGACCAGCACGAGGCCTTCGCCATGGCAGACAGTATTGGCGTCATGTCAGATGGAAAGATACTGCAATGGGACAGCAATTATAACCTCTACCATGAACCTGCGTGCGAATTTGTTGCAGATTTCATCGGCCAGGGCGTGTTTGTCGATGGCGTAGTCAACGATGCCATGCAGGTGGGAACAGAGTTGGCAACACTGGAAGGGGAGTTGCCGGAAGGCTGCAAGCCTGGCAGCAAAGTGCGTGTACTGGTACGCCCGGATGACATTCTTCACGATGACTGCAGCCCCAGAAAGGCACTCATAAAAGAGAAGGTTTTCCGTGGCGCCAACTACCTCTACACACTGCAGCTTGGCAGTGGCATCGAGTTGCTCTCACTGGTGCACTCCCACCATGACCATGCAATCGGGGAGAAACTGGGCATTGCTCTTGAAATTGATCGCCTGGTGATATTTCCGGTGCAGAACGAATCCTGACTGAAGGTATCAGAGTCGCCGTTGGCGACTCTGATACCTGGCGGGTGTGACCGGCTGACTTACTGTATTCGGCTAACTTCGTAGCCCTTCGACTTGAGCATTGCTATAAGGCTCTGCTTACCAGCCAGATGCGCCGCACCCACCACGATCATGGTTTTACCCGGTGAGGAAATATGTGTTTCGACACGTGGTAGCCAGCGACGGTTTCTTGCAACCAGTACACGCTGATACTCCTCGTGAGTCATCTCCTTGCGCATCAGGCGCGCGAGTCCCTCGCTGCGCGCCAAGGAGAGAGAATCGAAGGCGCGTAGTCCCCGGTAGCCACTAGGCGAGACTGTTTTTCTGACGTGC
>NZ_MPRK01000185.1 GCF_002021095.1 Solemya elarraichensis gill symbiont
CCGGGGATTCCCAGGCAGCCCTTTTGCTTGAATTTCCTCAACTTTTTACTTCACATATGCGTGGATTTGCGTATAATTCGCGCTTTACTGATGACCCCTGAGGGTCAGATTGTTTCGTTTTTCTTCCGGGTGCCTGGAGGAAAAGCTTTTGTATTCAATAGGATAAATGAATGGTTACCATCCGTCTTTCTAGAACTGGCGCGAAAAAACGTCCTTTCTACCACCTTGTTGTGACCGACAGCCGCAATGCGCGCGACGGTCGTTACATTGAACGTATCGGTTTTTTCAACCCGGTTGCACGCGGCCAGGAAGAGCGTCTGCGTGTCGAACTTGACCGTGTTGACCACTGGATCGGCCAGGGCGCACAGCAGTCCGAGCGCGTTCAGGAACTGGTGAAGAATTATCGCAAACAGGCTGCTGCCTGATTGTTAGAGGTCAGTCTTGGCTGACAATTCCGGCCAGCGCCTCGTGGTACTGGGGCGCATATCGGGACTCCATGGAGTCCAGGGCTGGGTGAAGATTTTCTCCCATACGGATCCGCGTGAAGGAATCGTTAAATATGCTCCGTGGCTGATACGTCGCGACGGCAAGTGGGAAGAGATCAAGGTCGTCTCAGGGCGCAGGCACGGCAAAACAGTCGTTGCCAAAATTGAAGGCGTTAATGATCGCAACCAGGCAGCAGAACTGCTGGATTGTGATATCGCGGTCGAGAGATCGAAGCTACCGCCTTCATCGCAGGACGATTACTACTGGACAGACCTTGAAAATCTGTCCGTACAGACTGTCGATGGTGAAGTACTTGGCCGTATCGACTATCTGTTTGAAACAGGCTCGAACGATGTCATGGTGGTGCAGGGTGAGCGGCAACGGCTGATCCCCTTTATTGAGCCAGAGGTCGTCAAGCAGGTTGACCTGGAAAACGGCCTGATGGTTGTAGACTGGGATCCGGAGTTCTAGCCCGGATGCGATTTGACCTGGTAACTCTGTTTCCGGAGATGTTCGAGGCAATACGCTGCGGCATACCCGGCAGGGCGATCGATAAGGGAATCGCCTCGTATCATTGCTGGAATCCGAGGGATTACACGCAGGATATCCATCGCACTGTCGATGATCGCCCCTACGGTGGCGGCCCCGGCATGGTGATGAAAGTGGAACCGCTGCGAGCTGCAATTGAAGATGCACGCAAGGCAGCGCCGGGTAGCAAGGTTATCTACCTGAGTCCACAAGGCAGGCGCTTTGACCAGGAAGCGGCACTGCAGATGAGCAAACGCGAAGGAGTGATTTTGCTTGCAGGGCGTTACGAGGGAATCGACGAACGCCTGCTTGAACTGGATGTAGATGAAGAGTGGTCAATTGGTGACTATGTGCTTTCGGGCGGTGAACTCCCGGCGATGGTCATGATGGATGCCATTATCCGCCTGCTACCAGCTGCCCTCGGGCATGCGCAGTCGGCAGTACAGGATTCACATGTGGATGGTTTGCTTGATTGTCCACATTTTACCAGGCCGGAAGAGATTGATGGCCTGGCGGTACCGCAGATATTACTCAGCGGTGACCATGAAAAAATCCGCCAGTGGCGGTTGCAGCAGGCACTGGGTCGTACGTGGATACGCCGACCTGACTTGCTGGAAGGGCGCTCAATGAGTGCCGAAGAGACGAATTTTTTAAATCAATTTATCGCTGCGCATGAGCGGCAGAAGTGTGAGGAAGAGTAACAATGGGAAACATCATCGAGCAGCTTGAAGCGGAACAGGTCCGCGATGTACCTGATTTCGGCCCGGGTGATACCGTCGTCGTGCAGGTGAAGGTAAAAGAGGGTAACCGCGAGCGCTTGCAGGCATTCGAGGGTGTTGTTATCGCAAAGCGTAACCGTGGCCTGAACTCGGCATTCACCGTGCGCAAGATTTCACACGGCGAAGGTGTTGAGCGTGTCTTCCAGACTCACAGCCACAGCGTTGCAGAGATCAAGGTCAAGCGTCGCGGTGACGTTCGTCGCGCCAAGCTTTACTACCTCCGTGAGCGTGCAGGAAAATCTGCGCGTATCAAGGAAAAGGTATAAATTACAGGGGCTACCAAGCCTTGTGTACGAAAAGCCGGGTTTCAGCCCGGCTTTTTTTGTGCCACAAGATAAGTGCCGCTTAGATGAAAACACTCTATGTCTGAATCACTCAAAAAACCGGAATATTTCCTGATCTTGCTGGCAGCAGCAGGCTCTTTTGCTTTTGCAGCCTGGTTAACCCTGCTGAATAATTTTGTAGTGGAAAAGGCCGGATTCAGCGGGGTAGAAATCGGCATTTTGCAGAGCCTCCGTGAGGTGCCGGGATTTCTTGCCTTTACCACTATTTTTATTCTGTTGCTGATTCGCGAACAGAGCTTTGCGCTGATCTCCATCATACTGCTTGGTCTAGGCGTGGCGATGACCGGACTATTACCAAGCGAATACGGGCTCTATTTCACAACTGTATTGATGTCGGTAGGTTTTCACTACTACTTTACCTTGCAGCAATCACTGACCCTGCAGTGGGTTGATAAAGAGCGATCCCCGCTGATCATGGGACGCCTCTCATCTGCCAGGTCGGTTGCATCCCTCATCGTCTTTTGCGGGATCTGGGCCGGTATAGAATGGTTTCAGCTCGGATATGTCTGGCTTTACGGTATTGCGGGCATGGAGATGGTTTCCTGTTTTCCCCCACCATGAGCCGCAACATAAACACCTGGTGTTCAGAAAACGCTATTGGCTTTACTACGCCCTGGTTTTCATGAGTGGGGCTCGTCGCCAAATATTTATGGTGTTTGCAGGCTTTCTGATGGTTCAGAAATTTGGCTACAGCGTATCTGAGATCGCCTTGCTGTTACTGGTTAACCACGTCATCAACACACCCCTGGCACCAAGAATAGGACGTCTGATCAGTGCCTGGGGTGAGCAACGAATATTAACACTGGAATATATTGGCCTGATTTTCATCTTTGTCTCCTACGCGTTCGTAGAGACAGGCTGGATAGCAGCCGTGTTATATGTTGTGGATCATCTTCTGTTTGCCATGGCGATTGGTATTAACAGCTACTTTCACAAGATTGCCGATCCAAAAGATATCGCTTCTACCGCTGGTGTCTCCTTTACGATTAATCACATTGCTGCGGTAGTCATACCTGTATCGTTCGGTCTGATCTGGATGGTATCGCCTTCCAGTGTATTCCTGGCTGGCGCCGGTATGGCGGTTGTCTCTTTGGGGCTTGCGCTGATGGTGCCATCGAAAGCACGCCTGAAGATACTGACTGGATAAACAGGTAATCCTGTATCAATAACTCCTGCTCCCCGACATCCCGGTTCAATTACCTTCATTTAAGTAAAATTGAATTTCCGGGAAACGCCATCTACACTTGAAGTCATAACGAGAAAAAAGTTTCCGGAATACACTGGATACACCGTAGATTGAGTGTGTAACTACCTCAAGAGGAGAAGCTGAAAAATGGTTGATTTTCCCTATGCCCCAAGTGACTGGAGCCTGGACGAGGCGCAGCGCATTGCAGATGAACAGAATATCAAACTGGACAAGCCACACTGCCGGCGGGAGAAAATATCTTTATCAATTACTGCCCGGTGGACCGATCGCCCTGGGTTGTAGGCTTGCAGGCCTGCCAGTTCCGCCAGGTGCAGTGGATAAATCATTCGGCAGTGCGCTCTAGAGGGTATACCGAATAAGGTGGGATGGTGTTGGTTTTGTACGCCTTGCCGAGTTCAAAATCCGGGCTCATTCAAGAGCCAGGTGTCATCAAGGAAATCCCATTCGCCTTCGTTTAAAAGCTCCAGCGGTTTAAATGCCTGCTTGTAGGACATCTTGTGACAGTTCTCTATCCAGTAACCAAGGTAGAGCCAGGGTAGTCCCAACTGTGTGCAGCGTTCAAGCTGGCACAGGATGCCGAATGTCCCAAGGCTGCGTTTGTGCAGTTGCGGATCGAAAAAGGTGTAGAGTGCCGAAAGTGCATTGGGCGTCCTGTCAGTAACAGCGACCATCACCAATTGGTCATCCAGCCAGCCTTCGATCAGTTCGGTTTCACCCCAGCTGCAACCGAGGAACTGTTCCATCTGATCCTGGGTGTGTTCAGCCATACCGCCTTCCTGGTGGCGAGATTCGAGATAGCGATTGTAGAGTTCGAAATGCACATCGCTGAAATCGGCCTGCGAGCGGTAACGGATGTCGATATCCCGGTTTGTTTTACAGGTGCGTTCGCTGCGCGCCAAGGAGAGAGAATCGAAGGCGCGTAGTCCCCGGTAGCCACTAGGCGAGACTGTTTTTCTGACGTGCGCCAGCGCCAAAGGAAAA
>NZ_MPRK01000186.1 GCF_002021095.1 Solemya elarraichensis gill symbiont
TGGAGAAGTGAGATGATGAGTCGCCTGTTCCAATTCCTGTCGATACTGCTTGCCTCCGTTGTGCTCGCGGCATGTGAGACAACTGCCCCGGTCACATCAGGCAGCGCCGCTTCGATGAACTATATCGCCAACAGTCCTGCGCGAGTCTATATTTCTCTTGCACAGGCATACAGCCAGAAAGGGCAACTCGATTCCGCAATGTCGAATGCAGACAAGGTAGTCAGTCTCGACCCGGCAAATCCGCGCGCGCACGCGATTTTTGCACATGTCAGTGAGCGTCTGGGTGATTACAGTGCGGCAGCCCGGCATTTTGAAACGGCACGGGCGCTGGCTGCTAATGATCCCTTTGTGCAGGGATTTTACGGTCTTCACCTGTGTGGCAAGGGGCACTACGCAGCGGCTGATCGTGAATTTGCCATGGCGGCTACAAGCCATCTCAACAGAGCTCCTGAGACTGCCTGGCTGAGCGCAGGAAGCTGCTATGAAAGAGCGGGCGATAACGAGATGGCGCGAGCGCGTTACAGGAGAGCCTATGAAATCAATGGCACTCCACAGATAGTCCGGGCACTGGCCCGCGTTGAAAAGAAACTGGGTAACAGGCGTGAATCAGGACGCCTGTTGCGGCAATTAGATGAGTAACAGTGATGACGGCTGAAAGCAGCGAAGAGATGCAGGACGATATGTTCATAACGATAGGCGGAGCTTTTTCGTCTGCACGCAAGAGTGCCGGGTTGTCGGTGACGGAAGCGGCGGAGAAACTCTATGTCCAGCCATACTATATCGATGCGCTTGAGAGTGAGGATTTCAGCGTTTTCGAATCTCGCGTATTTGCTCTTGGTTACATTCGAAAGTATGCCCTCCTGCTTGAACTGGATGAAAAGGAGATGCTCGACAAGGCAACGGCATTGCTTCCGGAAACAGTCAAGGATGGGCCGACACTGAAGAAACCGCCCGAGACACAATTTGTTTCGGCACGACGCACTGGTCAGAGCATCGATATTGCCCGGGCACTGACCTGGATGCTGCTGGGATTGGCCGTGGTGACTGTTACCGTGTTGTGGTGGATGGGTTTTCTGTCACTGCCGGGAGTCAATCGTGATGCAGCTGAGACTGAACCTCAAGCACAGCAGACACCACTGCAACAGTCGATAGAGCTGGGTGGCGAGAGTGAGGACGAGGGGCTACTCTCAATTCCGGAAGAATCGGCAGAAATGGAGATTCCAATCCAGGAAGCAGCCGCTGATGAGGCTGAATTGCTGCAGCAATCCACACCGGAGGAGCTGCTCGAGGAAGAGAGCACAATCACTGCTGAAGAGATGGCAGCGATGCCTGTAGAAGATGAGATCCCGGAAGCAGAAGTGCCCGTTGAAGAAATGCCCGCTGAAGAAGTGCTTGTTGAAGCAGATGGTGTGTCGACAGAAGTTGAAATCTCTCTCAGTTTCAGTGGCCAGTGCTGGGTTGATATCCGTAATGCGGAAGGTAAAGTCCTGGTGTCAGGTATGCTTAGATCCGGCACATCCAAAATAATTTCGGCAACTCCACCATTGAGTGTTGTTTTCGGCAAGAGCGAAGTCGTTACCATGCTGGTCGATGGCGAGCCCTATGATTTGACGCGGCACTCAAACAGTGGTGTTGCGCGATTCAAGTTGATCTCGACGGATTTTAGCCAGGCAGTAGAGTAATGAGCAAGATCCAGGCAATACGCGGCATGCATGACGTGCTGCCCGAACAGTCACAACTTTGGCAGTTTCTCGAGGACCAGGTCAGGTCATTATGCGATAGCTTTGGCTACCAGGAGATTCGCACACCGGTAGTTGAGTCAACGGCGTTGTTCAAACGCGCCATCGGCGAGGTTACGGATATCGTTGAGAAGGAGATGTATACTTTCGACGATCGCAATGGCGACAGCCTCACCCTGCGCCCGGAAGGAACAGCTGGCTGCGTACGCGCATGTATCGAGAATGGTCTGCACTACAACCAGACGCAGCGTCTCTGGTATCGAGGCGCCATGTTCCGCCATGAGCGCCCCCAGAAAGGCCGCTATCGCCAATTTCACCAGATAGGAGTCGAGGCCTTCGGCATGGAAGGGCCTGATATCGACCTGGAGATCATACTGATGACGGCCAGCCTGTGGCAGGCGCTTGGCATCGATGGTCTCGAATTACAGATTAATAGCCTGGGCACATCAGATGAGCGTGCTGCCTATCGTGAGGAGCTGGTCAAGTTTCTGCGTCAGCATGAAGAGAAGCTCGATGATGACAGCAAGCGGCGTCTCGAGACAAACCCGCTGCGCGTACTCGATTCCAAGAATCCCGACGTGCAGGCGATCGTTGCCGATGCGCCGACACTGATGGAGTATCTCGGTGAGGAGTCACGCAACCATTTCGAAATCCTGTGCAACGGCCTCAAGGCAGCCGGGATCGATTACGTCATCACCCAGAGGCTGGTGCGTGGACTCGATTACTATTCGCTTAGCGTATTTGAGTGGGTGACCGACAAGCTGGGCGCGCAGGGAACCGTATGCGCCGGTGGTCGTTATGACGGTCTCATCGAACAGTTGGGTGGTCGCGCCTCGAAAGCAGTCGGCTTTGCCATGGGGATTGAACGCCTTGTAGCCCTGCTCGAGGAGTATCATATGCCGGAGCTGCGCGAGACCGCTGATATCTATATTATCTCTGCTGATGAGGCGCGCATTCATGCACAGGCAGTTGCACAGCGACTCAGGGTCGAAATTGAAGGCTTGCGCGTGATCAGCCACTGTGGGACTGGTGGTTTCAAGGCGCAGTTCAAGAAAGCGGACCGTAGCGGCGCACAAATTGCCCTGGTTCTTGGCGAAGACGAATTGGCGCAGGGCGTGATAGGAATCAAGCCGCTGCGTGGTGATGGTGAACAACAGCAGGTCGCAATTGCCGATCTGCCGGACAAACTTCAGGAGTGGATACAGTGAGCGAGAATCTCACCGAAGAGCAACAGGTTGAAGAGCTGAAAAAATGGTGGAAGGAGAATGGTCGTTCCATTATTTTTGGCGGCATTGTCGGTATCGCATTGATCGGCGGTTGGCGCGGGTGGCAGGGTTACCAGGATAGCCAGGCAGAGCAGGGCGCCGCACTTTACGACAAGTTCACAACACATCTTGCGACACAGCAAGATGATGCTGCGCGTGCTGATCGAAATGCACTGGTGGACGATTTTACCGGTACTGTCTATGTCGATTTTGCCAACCTGCGTATGGCGATGTCGGAAACAGACGCCGGAAACATCGATGCAGCAATACTGCGTTTACAGGATGTTGTTACAGATGGCAGTGACAAGGGCCTGATGCAACTTGCTTCACTGCGACTCGCGCGTCTCTATCTTGGACAGGATAAGCTCGCTGAGGCCAGGCAGGCGCTTGCCGGTGTCAGCGACACGGCATTCGAGGGCGAGTCATTGGCGATCGAAGGCCAGATAGCGCTCAAAGAGGGCAATCACGAGGCTGCACGCATTGCACTCGAGGCAGCCAGAGAGAGGGGCGCAGCCGACTCTGAAATGATAGGCTATCTTCTGCAACAGCTT
>NZ_MPRK01000187.1 GCF_002021095.1 Solemya elarraichensis gill symbiont
GTTTCGCACCCACTTGCCCTGCCACACTGTGCAAGCTTACCGGCATATCTGAACGCGCAATGACGGCAGGTTTGCCTGGCCGCATGACACCGGCCTTTTCCACAGCAATCTGCTCAAGGTCATCCCCCAGCCAATCCGTGTGATCAAGGCCTATCGAGGTGATGATCACACCATCGGCATCAAACAGGTTTGCTGCATCGAGACGTCCGCCAAGCCCGACTTCGAGCACGATCACATCCACCTTGGTCTGCACGAACAGCAGCATGGCAGCGAGAGTACCGAATTCAAAGTAGGTAAGAGGGGTGTCAGAGCGCGCATTTTCGATCTGTTCGAATGCAGAACAGATATCCCTGTCGGATGCCTCGTTGGCATCGATACGGATGCGCTCGTTGTAACGCACAAGGTGCGGAGATGTATATGCACCGACGCGATAGCCCGCGGCAACCAGAATAGCTTCAAGAAAGGCGACACTGGAGCCCTTGCCGTTGGTACCGGCAACAGTGATGATGCGCGCATCAGGCGCACCCGGGTGGAGTCGCGTCCACACCCTGCCGATGCGCTCGAGTCCGAGATCGATCTCTGATGTATGAAGTTGCAGCTGATAGTGCAGCCAGTCGTCAAGCGATGCGTCGGCCGACGGCCTGACGCCGCCAGGGACTGTCATTTAACCCGGATATTTCATGAAGGATTCGGGAATCAGGTTGTTTCTGGCTAAGCAGTTTGTTCGATCGACTGAAGAGGCATAGCCACTGCTATGGCTCGAGGTGGATCGGACAAGATGTAACGTCAGAAGCGGCCTGAACCCGAATAGGGCAAATCGCGGCGTCTGCAGCCAACGAAATAATGTGGCAACAAATTGATAGCAATTTGTTTTATTCAACATAGCGTCCGTCTTTGTGAAATATCCGGGTTAGCGTTGCGTCATCATCTGCAACAGCCGGTGCAGCCTGTCGCGCATCTCTTCACGTGGAATAATCATGTCGACAGCACCGTGTTCAAGCAGGAATTCACTGCGCTGGAAACCGTCAGGCAGGGTTTCGCGCACGGTCTGCTCAATAACGCGCGGGCCGGCGAAACCGATCAGCGCGCCTGGTTCTGCAACATTGATATCGCCAAGCATGGCGAGACTTGCCGAAACACCACCCATGGTGGGATCTGTCATCACCGAAACAAAGGGGACGCCCTGTTCGCGCATTTTTGCCAGTACGGCACTGGTTTTTGCCATCTGCATGAGTGAAAAGAGTGATTCCTGCATGCGTGCGCCGCCACTTGCGGAGAAGCAGATCAGCGGCGACTTTGTTTCCAGTGCAATATTGGCCGCACGCACGAAACGCTCGCCAACGACTGAACCCATGGAGCCACCCATGAAGGAGAATTCGAAAGCAACCGCAACCACGGGCATCTTCTTGAGAGTACCCTGCATGGCAACCAGTGCATCCTTCTCTTCTGTCGTCTTCTGTGCAGCGGTAATACGGTCGCGATATTTTTTACTGTCTTTGAACTTCAGCGGATCGGTCGGCTCGAGAGATGCACCGATCTCCTCGCGCTCGCCACTGTCGAGAAAGAGATCAAGGCGGCGGCGCGCATTGATGCGATTATGGTGGCCGCACTTGGGGCAGACGTCATAGTTACGCTCGGTTTCTGAACGATAGAGGATCGCACCACAACCGTGGCACTTTTCCCACAGGCCTTCAGGAACCATCTTCTTACTGCTACCTTCCGTACGGATACGGCTAGGCAATAATTTTTCGAACCAGCTCATATTTTCTATTCCCGGGTTTGAAGTGCACTACTCAACTCTGTCACGAATTCACCGACGACGCGATCGACGGCATCCAATGATGCCGCCTCGGCTTCAATACGGCTGACAATCGCACTGCCAACAACCACGGCATCGGCAATTTCTGCCATTTTTGCTGCCGTCTCTGCATCCTTGATACCAAAACCGACGCCAACTGGCAAATCGGACAATGCACGAATCTCTTCAACTTTCTTTTTTACCGAACCAATATCCAGGTGGCCTGCACCCGTAATACCCTTCAGTGATACATAGTAGACATAACCACTGGACGCTTCACAGATGCGCTTGATACGGGAAGCATCACTGGTTGGTGCAATCAGGAAAACAGGATCAAGCTGGTTGGCCTTGAGTGCCTGCAGGAACTCGCTGCCCTCTTCCGGCGGCAAATCCACGGTCAGCACGCCATCAACACCGGCCTTGCTAGCTGCCTCGGCAAATGCCTCGTAGCCCATCACTTCGATCGGGTTGAGATAACCCATCAGCACCACTGGCGTGTTTGCATCACTGTTGCGAAACTCACTGACCATGTCGAGTACATCATGCAGGCTGACATCATGTTCCAGCGCCCGCTCGGCAGCACGCTGAATAACAGGACCGTCCGCCATCGGATCGGAGAAAGGAACGCCCAGTTCAATAATATCAGCACCGGATTTAACCAGCGTGTGCATCAGGCGCAGTGTCGCTTGCGGCTGCGGATCGCCCGCGGCGATGTAGGGAATCAGTGCACTGCGGCCTTGTGTCTTCAGGGCTGCAAAACATTCGGCAATACGACTCATAGTTCGATCCCCTCAAGTGATGCCACGGTGTGCATATCCTTGTCGCCGCGTCCGGAGAGGTTGACGAGAATGTTCTGCTCTTTCGACATGGTAGGTGCGAGCTTGCGCGCGTAAGCCAGTGCATGGCTCGACTCCAGTGCGGGGATAATCCCCTCGATACGCGTCAGGTCATGAAATGCCTGCAGCGCCTCTTCATCGGTGACAGCAACATAGTTGGCGCGACCGATATCCTTGAGCCATGCGTGCTCGGGACCAACGCCCGGGTAATCGAGACCTGCAGATACCGAATGTGTCTCGATGATCTGGCCGTTCTGGTCTTCCATCAGGTAGGTACGGTTGCCATGCAGCACACCCGGCCTGCCGGCACACAGGGGAGCGGCGTGCGAGCCCGTATCAAGACCGGCACCGGCCGCCTCGATACCAT
The DNA here is from genome assembly GCF_002021095.1 of Solemya elarraichensis gill symbiont. Lineage (GTDB taxonomy): Bacteria > Pseudomonadota > Gammaproteobacteria > Chromatiales > Chromatiaceae. The sequence goes on from NZ_MPRK01000187.1 coordinate 3,002, forward strand.
AGATTGAGACGCTTTCATCAGCGAGGAATGGGTGAAACAGTCCGATGGCATTGGAACCGCCGCCGACACAGGCTACCAGCGCATCGGGTAGACCACCCGCCTGCTCCTGCATCTGTTCGCGTGCTTCGCGTCCGATAATCGCCTGGAAATCACGCACCATCGCCGGGTAGGGATGCGGTCCGGCTACCGTGCCGATGATATAGAAGGTGTCGTCAACGTTGGTGACCCAGTCACGCATCGCTTCGTTGAGTGCATCCTTGAGCGTTTTTGAGCCTGATGAAACGGGAACAACTTCAGCGCCCAGCAGTTTCATACGGTAGACGTTTGCTTCCTGGCGCGCGACATCGACCTCGCCCATGTAGACAACACACTCGAGCCCGAGGCGCGCAGCCACGGTCGCGGTGGCGACGCCATGCTGACCGGCACCTGTCTCGGCGATAATACGCTTCTTGCCCATGCGTCGTGCCAGCAGGGCCTGGCCAATTGTATTGTTGACCTTGTGCGCACCCGTGTGATTGAGG
>NZ_MPRK01000188.1 GCF_002021095.1 Solemya elarraichensis gill symbiont
ACGAGGAAGCGTCTAGGCAAGTCAGTGACGGTGTTTCGTTGCGCCTGATCGACAAATATTACGACGGTGTAAAAGATCGACTCTATACAAGGCTTGATGTGCTCTATGGTTTCAAAGTCATAAGGCCAGAATTGGCTGTGAAGATTTGGCACACATAGCCTGGTAAAACAACAACATGGCCCCTTCGGGGCTTTTTTCTTGGAGATATTAATGAAGTTAGTTATTTTTTCTTTGATCGCTATGCTGTTCTCAAGCGCGTCTTGGGCAACAGTAGAAAGTGATGCGACCACTGAAGGTGTTGATGTCTGGATTCACAAGAATATGACTGCATCGCAGCTTGCTTCAACGGTGCGCGATTATGAAGTCGTCACAGCTGTGAATGCCATCACAAACGCAGAATGTGGTACGGCTTACTTTCTCAACAGTGCGACTGAATTGGCATCGACGCTTCCTGCCCCGGTGGCCGGCTGCTCGTTCAAGTTCATTGTTGCTGCGGCTCCCGTAGGCACTGCTTATACGGTTGTGACTAATGGTGGGTCAGACCTGATTGACGGTTCGGCGGAGGTGAACGGGGCAGTTGTTGGTTGCGTGGATGAAGACACCATTACATTCACAGCAAGTGCTGCGATATCTTGCGACTGGGTATGTCTGATCTCTGATGGAACCAACTGGTATGTATCAGGGATGGCCTTTGCTGCAACCGGAATCGCCTGTTCAGCAACATAATGCATAGCCCTCTTCGGAGGGCTTTTCCTTTAATTGGAACAACCTTCGAGGGATCCAATGGACCACAAGCAAATTGTATTTATTGCTTCATTTCCCAAAAGCGGAAATACATGGGTTCGTTGCTTTCTGGATGCCTACTTTCTTGGCAGTCTGGATATAAACGACCTTCTCTCAACGATTACAGACAACCTCCCGTCACCTTTCCAGGTAGGGGATGGAACTGATATCACGCAAGAGAACTTTGAAATACAGCAACTCACTCGTCACATGGGGTTGTTGCGAATGGTCAGGCAGTATTTATCAACAGAGCAGGAAATTCCGTTTTTCGTCAAGACGCACAATGCGAATCTTTTGATAAACGGCTGTGAACTTATACCGGACATTCTGACAAAAGCGGCGATCGTGATAATCCGTGACCCAAGAGACGTACTGCCGTCTTTTTCGTCCCACATGGGTGTTGATATGGACACGGGCGCAGAGTGGATGCAGAACAAGTATCGGATGCTGCGGGCTCAAAACACGATGATGGACTTTATTTCGTCCTGGAAAGGACACACACGGTCATGGCTTGATGCGCCGACCCACAGCGTTTTATGGGTCAAATATGAGGATATGAAAGAGCGTCCTGTCGAGATATTCTCCAAGATGCTCAAACATGCAGGTGTTGAGCCTGACGAGAAGAAAGTTGAGGCGGCGCTTGAAATGGTCAAGTTGGACAAGTTGAAGAGCATAGAGGCTAGGGAAGGATTTCAGGAGCAATCACCCAAGGCCGGACAGTTTTTCGGCAAGAAGCACGATAAAATCACACCCAGACAGAAACACTCCATAGAGAAACACTGTGGACGCTTAATGAAGAGGTTAGGTTATGTTTAAAGAATATCCCAAGATGATCGAGATCGGCGGCAATACGGTGGTGGTTTATTCCCAGGAGGAAGAACTGGCGCTCAAACCCAAGCCGAAGGAAGAACCGGGGTTCAAATCCAAACCGAAGGAAAGGCGCACCTACAAGAAGAAGGTCGTCGAGGCAGAATAATGGCAATTACTACCTATGCGGAGTTAAAAACGGCGCTGGCTGACTGGTCGCATCGTTCAGACCTGACCACAAAGATGGGCGATTTTATTGTCCTGGCTGAATCACGCTTTAACGATGCACTCAGAATCAAGGCAATGAACGCACTTGAGGATTTAACGGCGGTTTTGGGTTCACGTTTTATCTCGTTCCCAACGGGGATGAAGAAGCTGAATGGATTGTCACTGGTTTCCGGTACTGAGTGGACACCGCTTATCCAGTTATCAGCAAGTGCGCTGGATAAGGAGATCAGTGATACGCAAGGTGAGCCTGTGTATTACGCAATAACGAACAAGATTGAGTTTGATTGCCAGTCAAACAATGCTTATACCGTCACAGCGCGTGTATTCACAGAGAACGGGCTGTCTGATTCAGTGACGACTAATGACTTATTGGCAGAATATCCGAATATTTACCTGTTTAGCTCTCTTGTTGAGCTATTTGACTATATAGGTGACGAGACACAGAGCGCGAAATACAACGGCAAGCGAAACGAAGCTGTGAAACTGGCTAACTTGAACGCACACAGATCAAAAGCGCCTGCAATACTCACCACAGAGCTGTCTCGAAAAGGTTCGTTCAATATCATCACGGATGACTAATGCTGTCTTTTCTTGGGTTTGCGCCTGACATAGATCCCCATGCAGAAGGGGTCATTACTGACTGTGAGGACATGATTCCAGACCCGCAGGGGTTTAAATCTGCTCCTGTCCAGGTTGATACGGACTACGCGGCACTGGCCGCTACGTGTCGTGGCGCCGCGTTAGTCGTTAAAATTGACGGTACTCGCCGTTTCTTTGCTGGAACCGCTGCAGCCTTGTTTGAGGGCTCTGGTGGGATGTGGACGGACGTTACCAGGACATCAGGCGGTGCATACAACGTAGGCACTTCCTATTCATGGCAGTTTGCACAGTTTGGTGATATCACTATTGCAGTGAATGACGGCGATACCATGCAGTCCATCGGTGCGGGTTCGGACTTTGCCGATATCACAGGGGCACCTAAAGCAGCCCTTGTGGAGGTGGTGAATAATTTTGTTATCGTTGCGGACACGGAGGATGGTGTTTACGGTGATCAGGGTGACAGGTGGTGGTGTTCGGCTAAAGACGATTACAGCGACTGGACTCCAGCTATTAGCACCCAATGCACGACAGGTCGGTTAGTCGAGGTATCAGGCCCGATACTGGCGCTGAAACGGTTGGGTAATAACCTGGTAGCGTATAAAGAAACCGGCATTTTCATCGGACAATATGTCGGTTCTCCGGCTGTTTGGTCATGGTCGCTTGTTCCTGGTGATATCGGTGTTCAATCTCCTGATTCTGTTGTCGATATTGGTGGAGCACATCTCTTTATCGGTAACGAGGAGATTTACTACTTTGATGGGACGCGACCTGTACCAATTGGCAACGATGTTAAAAACTGGTTTTTCGATGATCTGGACATTTCCTATATTCAGGACATAACGTCACTGCATGACAGGGCTAATTCTTTAGTCTATTGGTTTTATCACTCGGACGGTGCTGCCGGCACTTTGGATACTGCGTTAGTTTATAACTACAAGTATAAAAAATGGGGTAAAGCGAGCTATAGCGCTGAGGCAGCGGTTGAGGTTGTATTGGGCGGCATGACCTATGACGATTTAGGTTCTAGCTATACCACTTATGACGATTTGCCAAACGTTGCTTACGACTCGCCACTGTTTAAGGCTGATGAGCCGGTATTGGG
>NZ_MPRK01000189.1 GCF_002021095.1 Solemya elarraichensis gill symbiont
CCTTTTCTCCGGTTGCGGCAATTTGTACCTGATGGCCTGCGATTCTCAGAATTCCTTCAAGCACCTGCTGATTGACCTTGTTATCCTCGGCAACCAGGATATTGAGGTTCTTGCCGCTGCCCTGCCGTGCATAGTACTCCGCCAGGGTTACGATATTGCTATCCTCGAAGCTCAGGCTTTGCGCGGCATGAATCGAGTTATAAAGCAAACGCTTGTCGTCCGGTGATTCAAGTGTGGATATGTAGTATTGATTGGCCTGGTTGCTTTCGATCATCGAATCCGAAGAATTGACCAAAATCATCGAAAGATGCTCGAGCTCGCGTTCTGAGCTAATCTGTTTGGCTAACTGAGTGGGATTGAGATCGTGCATGACTGCCTGAGCGACAATCAGAATCCTGTAAGGATTTTTTTCCTCGATCGAATTAACCAGCAGTGAAAACGCGCGGGCTGCGGATTTCACCCAATCGAATTCAATCGACCAGTCCTTCAGTGATGGCCGGATTATGGACGCACATTCCTCGCTACTCAGAAGCAGCACTCGATTGCTTGACAGCTCCTGTTCACGTTGCGGCATGATATCAAAGGGCAATTCGAACCAAAATGTGGAGCCTTCGCCAAGCGTACTCTCAAGACCAATTTCTCCACCCATCAGTTCAACCAGATCCCGACAAATCGTCGTGCCCAAGCCGGTGCCACCAACACTGCGACTGCCAGCCCCCTCGGCTTGAGTAAAATCCTCGAAAATCTTTTGCTGCATGGATTTGTCGATGCCGATCCCGGTATCGACAACTTCAAACCGAATACGTGGTTTCTTGTCGCTATCACCGCACGGAAAAACATGCAAATTCACGGTTCCCTGGTCGGTGAACTTGATGGAGTTATTGATCAGGTTGATCATCACCTGGCGCAGGTGTGGTTGATCCCCAATCAACTGAAACGGGGTATCCGGGTCAATCGTGCAGGAGAGATGCAAACCCTTTTTCTCGCCCATCGGCGCGAGCATGTAACGGACCGAGGTAATCAGTGCATGGAGGTCAAAAGGCTGCGAATCAATCACCAGTTTGCCCGCCTCGATCTTGGAAATATCGAGGATGTTTTCAATCAATTCGAGCAGCGTGGTCGCCGAGTTGTGCATGCAGTTGACTAATTCGTGCTGGTCAAACGTCAGGCTGGTCTCGCGCAGTAACTCGCCCATCCCAATCACACCATTCAACGGTGTGCGCAATTCATGCGACATATTGGCGAGAAAGCGGCTCTTGTACTGATTGGCCTGCTTGGCCTCATCGATCGCATGATGCAATTTCTTAAGCAGGAACGCTGAATACAGCGGTAATAGAATCAGCATGAGCAACAAGCTGATTGCAATCTGATAGTTTTGCTGCCAGTACTCGCCGTACATAATGGCCGGGACAAAACCGGCCAGGCTGACCACATGCGCAATATAAACGTAGCGGGTTCCGTAGCGAAAACCATTACCGAGGATGACCCACAGGTAGAGAACGAACAACGGAACGCTATAACCACCGGCCAGGTACATCACAATTGACAACGACACCAAGTCGAGAAAAATACCCGCTACCCGCCGTATCGGTGAACGTTTGGGGCGATACAAAATAGCACCAGCGATTAGTAGCGCGCCGGTGTAGTAGCCTAATGTAATCAGTGAAGGCAGGGTTTGCAGATGTTGCCAAAAGCCGAGTTGCGAGTTCCAGGGGATACAAAAGTAGGCCAACAGGATAATACCAATAGTTAGCCGTAGTTTTATCGCCTGTTCGGGTTCCGTATCTCCCGTTTTACGCAGCCGACTGGAAATCCATCTGGTCAGAACTTTTATGCGATGTGCTTTGCCTTGAGATTCCATATCCAGTAGTGGGATCAATCGTCCTTTAAATCAGAACGAATCTGGAATATGTTGTCCAGCCGGTTAAAGAAAGCTTTCACGCATTCCGGATCAAAATGCTTGCCCGATTCATTTTCAAGCATCGCCAGCGCTTTTTCATCTGTCCAGGCTTCTTTGTATGGTCGTTTGGTCGCCAGTGCGTCGAACACATCGGCTACCGCCACGATGCGCGCCTCTAGCGGAATTTCCTGCCCCCTTTAAGCCACTCGGATAACCGCTACCATCGAACTTTTCATGATGATTAAGCGCGATGATCGATCCCAACTGAATGTAACGCGACTGGCTGTTGCTCAGGATATTATGGCCAAAAACGGTATGCTGCTTCATTATTTCCCATTCGCTTGAGGTCAGCTTACCCGTCTTGAGCAGAATATGATCAGGGATACCGATTTTGCCGATATCATGCATCGGTGCCGCATATTCGATGTCATCACATTCAATTTGCGTAATGCCCAACTCTTCGGCTATGGCTCTTGAGTATTTGGCCATGCGCAGTACATGATTGCCGGTATCTGAATCGCGGTATTCACCCGCCAGACCGAGCCTGAGCAGGGTTTCGTGTTCACGTGACACGAGTTGCTGGGTCGCAACGTCAACCTGGCGCGCCAACCAGTCGGCCTTGTCACGAATGATCGACTGCTGCTCCTGCATCTTAAGCAGGTTACGACAACTGGTACGGCATTCAATCTGGTCGATTGGCCGAGTCAGGAATGCGGTGGCACCTGCATCCAGGGCCTCATAACGAACGGATTTTTCACTGACGACAGTAATCATCATGATGGGCACGGATTCGTAATCCGGCATACGACGTACCCTCTTGATGAACTCTACTCCATTGATCTCCGGCATACGATAGTCGGTGATGATGAGATCCACCGGGTTGGTCTTGAGCCAGTCCAGCGCCTTGCTCGCTGAACTGAAGCCCGATACCTGAAGATCGCTATCAATTTTCTGGATAACCATTTCAAGAATGGTGCGGCCAGTCGATTCGTCATCGACAATCATGACATGGCGCTGGCGGCGCAACACACTCAATTCGCGGGCATTCTCATATGGCTCAACATTGGTTGATTGCCTGGGGATTGCGGGTTTTTGCTTGTGTTTATTCAACGTCTAATACCCGTTATACATTTCATGTTCAACCGCTGGAGGACCTATAGCAGCCGCACAATGTACTCCGGCCATCATTCACGGTCACTAAATAACGGCGAAGTTTGTCGAATTTCACGTTATTTGCTTATTTTTTAACCTTTTCCCTTTTTTAAAACCATTTCCGTCCCTGAGCGTGTTCAACCACTTTTGTCTAACGCACGAACCAACGGTGCCTATACCATAGATATCACGTAAAGGAAGTATAAACACCCTTTTCACCCACGTCCAGCAGCTACAGGTGCAGCTAAACCGGGGGCGCCTGCGGCGTCCAAAATGCGCCATAGGTTCATATAGTTCTGCGTATCCTTGCACGGTCTATACACGAAAAAAACAGGCGGAGAGTGAGGGATAGCAAGCGTGTCTTTGATCTCGTGATGTAAAACGGGACATCCAAGTCGCCCTTTTACACTCGATCTTCGACAGCCTTTATTGCCCCGGACGCCCTGCGT
>NZ_MPRK01000020.1 GCF_002021095.1 Solemya elarraichensis gill symbiont
TTTTGTTTTTATTATAATTCTCTTGAGGATGAGAAGGTTACATCAGGCCAACGTTCCTGCGCCAACGACAGGTTAACCCGTGTCGGTGCAAGGTAGACAAGTTGTCCATCGCCATCTTCGGCAATATTGTCATGATTCTTGGTTTTGAACTGCTCAAGTATCTTGGCATCATCACAGCTGACCCAGCGCGTTGTCTGCACACCAATCGCTTCAACTATCGCCTCGACACCATACTCACCCTTGAGACGGTGCACGGCAACATCAAACTGCAGCACACCAACTGCGCCCAGAATCAGGTCGTTATTTTTGAGTGGGCGGAAAACCTGGGTTGCGCCCTCCTCGCACAGCTGCAGAACACCCTTGTGCAACTGTTTCATTTTCAACGGGTCTTTGAGGACAACACGGCGGAAAAGCTCGGGGGCAAAATAGGGTATGCCCTCGTACTTTAAATCCTCGCCACCGGTAAAGGTGTCACCAATCTGGATGGTACCGTGATTGTGCAGTCCGATGATATCACCCGGCCACGCCTCCTCTACCTGCTTGCGGCTGTCGGCCTGGAAGGTGATCGCATTACTGATCTGAACGGTTTTACCGGTGCGCACCTGTTTCATCTTCATGCCCTTGGCATATTGCCCGGAACAGACACGCATGAAAGCAATGCGGTCACGGTGCGCCGGATCCATGTTCGCCTGTATCTTGAAAACAAAGCCACTAAATCCCTTTTCTGCCGGATCAACATCTCGTTCGCCAGCATGACGCGCCAATGGCGCCGGTGCATATTCAACAAAGGCATCGAGCAGTTCCTGTACCCCGAAATTATTAATTGCAGATCCGAAAAAGACCGGCGTCAGCTCACCTTTCAGGTAAGCATCAATATCAAACTCCTGCGTGGCACCACGGACCAGTTCAATCTCTTCACGCAAATCGTCCGCCATGTCTCCGATGACTTCATCGAGGCGTGGATTGTCCAGCCCCTCGATTATTTCACCGGTCGCAATTTTACCGCCGTGATTCGGGTTATAGAGATGCGTGGTATCACTGCGAAGGTCAAACACCCCTTTAAATCGCTTGCCCATGCCAATCGGCCATGTCAGGGGCGAACAGGGCATTTTCAATACATCCTCGATTTCGTCCATGATATCAATCGCATCGCGCCCCTCACGGTCGAGCTTGTTGACGAATGTGAGAATCGGTGTATCGCGCATGCGACACACTTCCATCAATTTAATGGTTCGTTCCTCAACACCCTTGGCGACGTCAATCACCATCAGCGCCGAGTCGACTGCCGTTATGGTGCGGTAGGTATCTTCAGAGAAGTCAGCATGTCCCGGGGTATCAAGCAGGTTCACGACCCGGTCGTTATAGTCGAACTGCATTACCGACGAGGTCACCGAGATACCGCGCTGCTTCTCGAGCTCCATCCAGTCCGATGTCGCGTGGCGAGCTGCCTTGCGCCCCTTGACGGTGCCAGCGAGCTGAATCGCACCCCCGAAGAGCAACAGCTTTTCAGTCAACGTGGTTTTACCGGCATCAGGGTGAGAGATGATAGCAAACGTGCGTCTCTTACTGATTTCATTGAGTAAATTGCTATCTGACAAAGCCTATTCTCCTGATTTACAGACAATCTAAGTACACATTTATATATATGCACTCTTGCCCGGACGCATTATACTAAAAAACCGGACATTCTAACCCCGAACGGTTTGGATGTCAGGTGAAAGTGAGATTTTGGCAAAGAAGCGTTAATTTGTGTCGTTGCGGGATGAATGACAGCACATCCAGGCGCTGACTGAAACAGGTCAGATTCTTGCAAGAAAGCCTTTCCCGGCCATGGAAATGACTGAAGCACAAAATCGGACTGCACAGCCATTCAAAAGATTGATAGAAGAAAAAGGAATGCTGATTAGCTAACATTAAATGTTACTAATATTATCCTTATCCGATTGACGGTTAATAGGGCCGTAGCCGCGAGTCAGGCCACGCTGAGTAATCATGCGTGCATCGAAACATACGAGATCAAAGACACATACGTCATGCAATCCTTGAGGAGAGACAATGATCACAGCTAATCCATTCAATGGACTTTTTCCAGACGCAATCATGCAGGGATACGTTATCGTAATGATCCTGCTGGTTATTGGCGGAACCATTATCGACATGATTCACAAAAAGAGTGCCCAGTACTTTTTTGAGAATTCCCAGAAACAGCAGGCAAATGCCAAGCGCACAGTAGGTGGTGGTCAGAAAATTGCCGCTCTCATTGGAGTTGTACTTAAAGAAGTGATGACATCAGGTGAGTTTGAAAACCCGATGCGCAGGATTTCACATCTCTTCACCATGTACGGTTTCATCCTCTTCGTTGCATCTACAGCAGTTCTGATCTTCGGTTACCCAACTTCAGCAGAAGCAGGCGTATGGCCAATGCTCTGGCACCTGGGTGCAGCCTCACTGGCCCTCGGCGGCTACTGGTTCTGGTTTGCCATCCGTGTAGACGTCTCTTCGGAAGGTCACAAGTGGTACCAGCTGGCAAAAGCTGACCTGTTCATCGTTTCTGCCCTGATGACTGTTACGTGGGCTCTGGTCTGGTCACTGTCCGGTGCAGGTAAAGAAGGTCTCAACGCGCTGTTCCTCGCACTGTTCATCCTTTCTGCTACCACACTGTTCAGTACTGTTATGTGGTCCAAGTTTGCACACATGTTCTTCAAACCAGCTGCTGCTTTCCAGAAGCGCATGACTAAGCTTGATGGATCACAAGAGAATCTTCCTGACCTGGGCGATCTGACCGATCCTGAGCTGCAGGCAAAGTTTCCTGACATTCCGGAATACATGGGCACCAACCCACCAAACATGGGTCCTGGTATCAAAAGCGAAGCCCCACAACACTATTAATAGTTAAGGAGAAACGAGATGCCAACTTTCGTATATATGACACGTTGTGATGGTTGTGGGCATTGCGTTGATATCTGTCCATCAGACATCATGCATATTGACCCGACTTACCGTCGCGCTTACAACATCGAACCAAACATGTGCTGGGAGTGCTATTCATGTGTAAAAGCCTGCCCTCACCACGCGATTGACGTTCGTGGTTATGCAGACTTCGCACCACTGGGTCACTCAGTACGTGTAATCCGTGATGAAGAGAAAGGTGTAATCGCCTGGCGCATCAAGTCACGTAACGGTGAAACTGACCTGAACCTGCTGGCTCCTATTACAACCAAGCCATGGAGAGAGCACATTCCTCAGCTGGCCGATGCGCCTGCTCCCAGCCAGGAAATGCGTAACAGTCAGTTACTGTTCAATGAGCCTAAATACATCCGTATGGATGATGGCAATATTCATACTTTGGAGTCTAATGGACTGCATATGGAAAAAGGGGTGTACTACTAATGGCTTACAAGACAGTTGTTGAAGACAATATTGATATCCTCGTAGCTGGTGCTGGCCTTGGCGGTACAGGTGCTGCCTGGGAAGCTCGTTACTGGGGTAAAGACAAGAAGATCGTTGTTGCTGAAAAAGCTAACATTGACCGTTCCGGTGCTGTTGCACAGGGTCTCTACGCGATCAACTGCTACATGGGCACCCGTTTCGGTGAAAACAACCCTGAAGATCACGTCCGTTACGCTCGTATCGACCTGATGGGCATGGTTCGTGAAGATCTGCTGTTTGACATGGCTCGCCACGTTGACTCAGCTGTTCACCAGTTTGAAGAATGGGGCATGCCTATCATGCGTGATCCCAAGAGCGGTTCTTACCTGCGTGAAGGCCGCTGGCAGATCATGATTCACGGTGAATCCTACAAGCCTCTCGTTGCTGCGGCAGCGAAGAAGTCTGCTGACAAGGTATACAACCGTATTTGTGTTACCCACCTGCTGATGGATGATGCCAAGGAAAACCGTGTTGCCGGTGCTGTAGGCTTTAACGTACGTACTGGTGATTACCACGTATTCAAATCCAAGACCGTTGTTGTTGGCGCCGGTGGTGCTTCCAATATCTTCAAGCCACGTTCAGTTGGTGAAGGTGCCGGTCGTGTATGGTACGCACCTTGGTCTTCTGGTTCTGCTTACGGCCTGATGATCCAGGCTGGTGCAAAGATGACCCAGATGGAAAACCGTATCGTACTGGCTCGTTTCAAAGACGGTTACGGCCCGGTTGGTGCTTACTTCCTGCATCTGAAAACCTACACTCAGAACTGTGATGGTGAAGAGTACGAATCCAAGTGGTTCCCTGGTCTGCAGGAAATGGTAGGTAAAGAATACCTGGATATGGAAGCTTCACACGTTTCTCACCGTCCAATTCCTACTTGTCTGCGTAACCACGCATTCATTAACGAGGTAGCTTCCGGTAAAGGTCCCATCCACATGGTCACCATGGAAGCGTTCCAGGACCCGCATCTCGAAGAGATCGGTTGGCACAACTTCCTGGGTATGACTGTTGGCCAGGCGGTACTGTGGGCTGCAACTGACGTTAACCCCAAGTATGAAAACCCTGAACTGACCACTTCTGAGCCATACGTTATGGGTTCACACGCCACCGGTTGTGGCGCATGGTGTTCCGGTCCTGAAGATCTCTCTCCTGATGAGTACTTCTGGGGCTACAACCGTATGACTACCGTTGAAGGCCTGTTTGGTGCTGGTGACGCTGTTGGTGGTACTCCTCACGCCTTCTCTTCAGGTTCATTCACTGAAGGTCGTCTGGCTGCTAAAGCTGCCTGTGCATACATTGACGATGGTAAAGCAGAAGGTATGAATGTTTCACAGGAGCAGATCGACCGCCGCAAGGCAGAGGTCTTCAAGCCAATGGAACACTACAAGGTCTATCGCAATGAAATCGTTGCCGGTACTGTAGCGCCTAACTACATCAATCCACGTCAGGGTCTTGATCGCTTGCAGAAGCTGATGGACGAGTACGCTGGTGGTGTGACGGTCAACTACATGACCAACGAGAAGCTGCTTAGCATCGGTCTGAAGAAAATGAAGACCCTTGAAGAAGATCTGGAGAAGATTGCAGCAGAAAACGTTCACGAACTGCTGCGTGCATGGGAACTGAAGCATCGTCAACTTGCTTCTGAGTCTGTTATGCATCATACCCTGTTCCGTAAGGAAACTCGCTGGCCTGGTTACTACTATCGTGGAGACCACATGAAGGTTGACGATCAGAACTGGCATGTACTGACAGTTTCACGTCGTGATCCAAAGACTGGTGAATACACGATGGAAAAAGCTCCTCTTTATCACCTGGTAGGAGATATCGAAGATAAAGCCCTGGCTGACATGAAGTCTAAAGAGGGTATTTAAAGTACCAAACGGAAGTCCCCTCGGGGGCTTCTGTTTGTCTTTAGAAGAGGCCAATAGTATTATTGGCCTCTTTTTAATTGCATGTTAGCAAGCTAATCAAGAGCAACAAATGAATATTATTGACAAGACAGATGAAGAGCTCCTGGAAATCGGCATCCCATGGTGGGAAGAGCTGATCAAGTTTTCCAACAAGGGGCAGTACGGAAAATTCATCCGCAACTTCTCCTATGACCTGTTACTGGGTTTGAATGAAGTTGAACTCGGCAAGCAGTTTTCCAGAAGCGACTTGACGCGCAGTCTTTCCGAAGAGTATGACTTTCTTGGTTTTATCCGTCGTGGTGAACATGTGACTCTTCTGTTTAGAGTACGCAGTACCAAGAAAGAAGGCGAATGGCTGGGCAGAATGGTTCTCGGACACGATAAAGAAGGTGAAGTGAAGATTTTTGGTGCATCAATCTTCTGATACCCATCCGCGACAGACTGAATTGATACATTTCATTTTATTAGAAGTAAATTACCATGAAAGAAACCATCCAACATAACAAGTACGTCGAATTGAACTACAAGGTTCTCGATGAAAAAACCGGTCAGGTTCTATCAACGGTAGAATTCCCGATAGGTTATGTACATGGTGCAGACCAGGTACTCGCTACACAGGTTACCGCCCAACTGGAGGGGCAGGCTGAAGGTGATGTCATCGAAGTTCCGATCGACGGCAACCTGATCTACGGAGCTCGTGATGAAGGTCTCGTTTTTACTGATAACATCGAAAACGTACCGGAAGAGTACCGCGAGGTCGGCATGAAAGTCCTGATGGAAAGTGAAAAAGGTGAGCCAAAGGAATTCATTGTCACGCGCATGGACGACAAAACCCTGACGATCGATGGTAACAACCCGTTATGTGGCAGAGACCTGCTTTTCAAGCTGGAAATCCTGAAAGTCAGGGATGCTACGCCTGAAGAGATCGAGGCCGGTACAAAAGTTGTTAACGGGCCGGATATCGATGTAGACCCTGATCGAATTGTTCCGATCTGAATCAAGCTGGCCACGGAAACACTGGCCAACTCCCCTCTCCACTATGGTCTGGCTATGGATTTGCTGAATCCCTGCTTTCGCGGGGATATTAGCTATCAATGATCAGGCTTAAGAATGGAACAGCTTTTTCATAACACCCATCATGAATTCGTAAGTATACGAATTCTCACCGCAATGGATTAATTCGTCATCATTTCCCCTGAATGTCAGGTATGGCTTGACCACCACACCGTCCGCTTCGATTCTGGTGGTGTCATCAAGAATGCTGGCAATACTGAATCCTATGCTTGCCGTTGCATCCTCTAACTGCTGTCCTTCAAGGCCGGCTTCGACGAGCTTGACCATGACTGTTTCAGTGATCTCGGCAATAAAAACCTTCTGCAATTCTTCGAATTTTTCAGTGTCTAGAGTAAGTTCCATATTTTTTTGAACCCTTGTGGAAGCCCTTGATAAATTTGCACAATTTTACCATATCAGAGGCAGTGAAAAATCCCGCAATTTAACTGATTAGATTAATTACCTCTCTATTCATGTACTAATTCATTCCCTGTAAAGTGCAATATAGATGGTATTATTTCCCTTATTGATCAGCATCGTTATACGACTTAACAATCTATGAGCTCACTTGTCATCGGAATACCAACCATTGCCAACCAGGCATTGGAAATAATGAAACGCGTTATCAACGAGAACGAAAAAACGCAAAAGATTACAGACCAGGCAGCAGGCCCCTTGCCATTAGCTTCTGCCATGTCAGACTTTTTTGAACTTGCTTCCGGGATCGAGCAGAAAGAAGGCCCACAACCTGAAAGCGAGGCGATTTCAGAACTTGCCCATTACGCACTGGATCTGCTGGACCGCCTCGCATCCCAGTTATGGCACCTGGATATTCATGACCAGCGGGATAACATGGCGCGTCTCTTTGCCTCCCTTGCGGTGTGGTTTGCACGTCAAAATGCAATGCTGGAGAATCTGCAGGCTACAGCTGACAGCTTTGCGATCCTGGTCAATGGAGAACAAGACTCCGGTGAGCTCGCCAACTTGAGTCGGCTTATCGATGAAGTACTTGAATCGGCCTCGGATGAGATAAAAACGGACGAGGACAGAAGTGACCCATGGCGCCCCTGGCGAGTGCTCAATCTGAATTCAGGAGTGGCAGCCACGCGTGCCTTGGATACGCAGCTGATGCAAAGCATTTTTGAGCACATGGAACACCGCCTTCCTTATGACCTGCCGGGCTTTTTTGCTGACGGTAAAAGACAGATGGAATCACAGGACGTACCGCAAGAAGTGAATAACCTGATAAGCCAGTATGCAGAAAAATGGCCATTCAATTCATCACACTAAAATGATTCTATGAAACTGGTACAAAAACATTTTCTTAAAGGCATCCAGGAGTTTGAACTGCTGGATGATGAAGTCCGTGTGCGCATCAAGACGCCGTTCAAGGAGAAAGAGAAATCGGTGCCTTTGTCGATTCTGAATCCGGAACCCGTTATCGAAAATTCACGCCTGAATTTCCATAGCCGGGTCAAGTGTGGCCCCCTGCTATCGCTTTATCTGAATAAACCCAATACTGAAGAATTCAACGCTTTTGTGGAAGCAGTAAAAGAGAAAGCGCTGAAAGAGTACAATGCCTTCGCAGGAATCAAGTAACCCCTGATCAAGACATAATCCTTGATCAGAGGCTGCCATGCCTCTCTTGGCTAAAATGAAAAAGGATCGTCCGACAGCAAGGTGGCAATATAGGGGGCATAGGTCAAAACAGCACCTTGAGTTGAACCCAATGCATGAAACTCATTCATCACAGTTGAAAGGTGTTCCTCACTCTGCGGATTTGTCTTAAGTGCTTCCAATGCTGACAAAAACGGGGCAATATCCTCGGTTCCAATATGCTTTGAGAGCATGTTGATAGCTTCCTCAATCCCTTCAGCTGTGACCTCCTTATATTTTGCTGTCGGTGCCGTATCAGGCTCATCGAATGCCGGTGGTTCTTCGTAAACATTTCCTTCCAATCCAGAAGGCTTGCCAGTTTTAAGTCCTGCGAAAGCGCTGAATTCCTCTTGTATTTTTTGTTTCAGAAGCGTGACGAAGGCATTGAACTCCTCAGCATTGGGTTTAGCCAGGTAAAGTGACAGCAACGCTTCATTGTTGACGCGACTGGTAAACTCAAGGCGGGATTTACTGATTACCGGCTCCTGGTTCAAGACCGTCAGCATCACTGTCAGTGACTCTTCTTTTTTAAAAGGCAACTTGATCTGGACATTGACCGTATCATCAATGATTTCAAATATCCGGGTGCCTTTTAAAGGGTGTTTTTGTACAAGTTTGGTAACCATAATGAATCCGAATTTAAAATGAAATAAGGCGGAATAAATTAACTGCTAGCCAGTGAACCTTTAAACCGTTTTACCCAGTTCTTGAGGGAAGAATCAAACCACCCGCTCTTGCTATTCGAGATACGTGGTTTTCCACAATATAAACTGAAACGCTCTCTGCGTTCTGACATCCAGTCCTGTTTGTAGGCATCATTACCGGTCAGGAAATCTATCTCCTCGACCTTGTCGGTCTCAATCACATATTCCATCAGGTAACTGATAAGAATGGAGCCTGGTGAATATTGCTTCCAAACCTCATCATAAGCCAGCTTGAAGATACTCGCCTTGCCATGAACCACAAACCAGAACTGAGCTGCTGCAGGCTGCCCATCGATATAGAGAATAGCGAGCCTCAACCAGCCCGGCTCTGACAAACTGTAGGCAAGGCCTTTAACAAACCCGCCAAAGAGTTCTTTCGCTTTCCAACTCGCTTTGTAAACAGCATTGAAATCTGCAATTGCCTGTTCCAGGTCCTGGTTTATAAACAGGCGGATCTCGTATCCATGCTCACGCTCAAGCTTGCGCTTTTTACGGGCTACCGTATTACGTACCCTCGCTGGTCGAGCACCTAGGTACTCTTCAAAAGATTGGCCGTTTACCCGATGTATCCAGTTATAGAAACGCATCTTGTGATGGCATTCAGCCCCTGATGCTTCGATAACTCGCTGCAGGCTTCGTATATTTTCATCATTTTCAGCCACGGGATCCAGACGCAATGGATAAACTGGTAATTCAGTTAAACCTTGAACCATGCATTCGAGAATTTTCTGTCGATTTTTCTCTGCAAGCAACAGGCTATAAAGCGAAGAGTACAAGTGCGTGAGAATGGTCCATTGTTCACTATCGCGCTTCATCAGCGGCAGGATAGCCAGCACATCCTCCCCTTTTACGACACAAGCCAGCAACATAGACTGGCCATTTTCCAGGGCAGTATTGACCAGGTTCTCAAACCATGGGCGCGAAAAGAAAACACTCTCCTTGCTACCCTCTGCAAAAAGGGCATTGGCACTCTCTGGTAGCTGATTCCAGTCAGCGTAACAGACAAACTCCATCTCTGATTTGTCCAACTGGTGCAATAATCGAGCTAATTGGCCTTCTCGCTACCGCCTTCGCCAGGATTGCCTTGCATCTCGAGCATCTCGGATATTTCCAGCGTGCCTTTGATCTCAAGGAAAGGACAGTCGCGTGCAGCTGCCAGTGCTTCGTCCATCGATCCCATTCTGATGATGCTAAGACCCGACATGCCTGTCGTTGTTCCAAGCTCGGTCTTGCCATCAGGATGAACTGTATGAGTATCTTTGAAGGGTATCGCGGCACTCACTACTGCATCCCCGAGTGAAGCCAGCCACTGTTGGTATCTTTCAAAATGCTTTTGCCCTTCTCCGGGGCTGGACGGGAGTTCTCCTCCCAGGTAAAAGACCATATATTGCGGCATAACTGACGCTCCTGTATAAAAGGAGACTCTGATTCAGAGGCTCCAAAACATAGTAAATTCAAAAATTTACCGGATTTTAACGGAAACGGCCTGTGTAATCACAAAAATTTGCCATAAATAATATTGATCTGAATAGAAATTTAAAGATACTCAATCATGCTGGTCACCCGTGTAATTCTGCTTTAAAATCCAGTTTCCAAAATATTTTTATTGATGGTGTTGTGATAGTTCTCAACTGCTTAATCATGCAGTGGCAATCACAACCTCAAAGCAAAAGGTGATTTATGAGCGAACCAGCTAAAACCAGACCTGTAGTTCCTGAAGGCAAATCCCGTTTTCTGGTAACACGTCAGAAAGCAGCGAATGAAAAAGGTTTCGTAGGCTATGACACTATCTGGGAATCTTTCCAGAAAGAAGTTGACTACCAGACTCCAAAGCGCCCATAAGCTGGATGTAGTCGCTCAGCCTTTCGCTGACACCGCAGTACAAAATGATAAGGGTTACCTGTTTTGAAAAAGGTAACCCCTTATTATTTATTCCAACGAACACATCATCAAACACGAGCCTGCCCTGCTGAACCGGGCAGAATCAATCCTCGAACAGCATCGACAGGTCCAGCGCCCTGACATGCTTGGTCAGTGCACCGATTGAAATATCGTCAATCCCGGTCTCGGCCAGTTCGCGAATCGTCTCAAGGGTGACATTGCCGGAGACCTCGAGGCGTGCCCTTTTGGCATTCAGCTTGACCGCCTGTTTCAGCATCTCGAGTGAGAAGTTATCCAGCAATACACGTTTGGCATCTGCATCAAGTGCTTCCTGCAACTGCTCAAGTGTCTCAACCTCGATTTCGACCTCGACATCAAACTCATTGCTGAGAGCCATCACGGTATGAATCGATCCGGCTGCTGCGATGTGGTTCTCCTTGATCAGGATCGCATCATAAAGACCAATCCTGTGATTCTCACCACCGCCACACAGAACCGCGTATTTTTGCGCCAGCCGCAGGCCGGGAATCGTCTTGCGGGTATCCAGTATTCGGACACCCGTTCCCGCTACCGCATCAACATAAGCGGCCACCGTAGTTGCCGTGCCGCTCAATGTCTGCAGAAAATTCAGTGCCGTACGCTCACCAGTCAATAGCGTCCGCGAAGGCCCGGCAAGATAACAAATCGGTTGATCTTCAACCAGCCTGTCACCATCCCTGGCAAGCCAGTCGATTTCAACTTCTCTGCCAAGCTCGTAAAAAACCGCATCGACCCAGGCGCTACCGGCTAGTACGCCAGGCTCGCGTGCAAGAATGGTCGCACGGTCGAGCGCTTTCTCCGGTACCAGTGAAGCTGTCAGGTCGCCGTCGCCGATATCCTCGGCAAGCGCACCCGCAACCTGCTGGTAAATCGATTCACCCGGAGGTAGTTGAGGCATATCAGGCATCGACCGCGAGCAGTTCAACATCAAAAACCAGCGTTGCATTGGGTGGAATTACACCACCCGCTCCAGCGGCACCATAGCCGAGCTGTGGCGGAATCGTCAGCTGACGCTTACCACCAACTTTCATTCCGTCAACACCCTCGTCCCAGCCACGAATGACCATGCCGCGCCCAAGTGTGAACTGAAACGGATCGTTTCGATCATGGCTCGAATCAAACTTATCGCCGCCCTCTAGCCAGCCGGTGTAATGTACGGTAACTCGTGCACCAGTTACGGCCTCGTCGCCTGAACCTGTTTCCAGGTCTTCAATCTTGCGCCCCGAATCTGTTATACGTTGTGACATAATTATCTCCATGGTGGTATTTGCGCAAATCATGCGGCGCATACCCAATGTAAAAATCAGATGCTGATTTTATGCCAAAACAGGCGGGAAAACACGGCGTAATGCAAACCGAAAACAACTTGCCCGAACTTGACCAGTACAACTTTCATCATCGCATCAGCGAGATGTCGGGGCACACAGTGGTGTTTTTCACTTCTCCTGACTGCGGTGCCTGCCGTGCTGCACGCTTTGCTCTTGCATCATTGCGTGAAAAAAATGGCCTGCGAGTCTACGAGGTCGACGCCGTGATGAATCCTGCACTAACCAATGAATTCGGTTTTTTCCACCTGCCATCGCTCTATCTCTATATCGATGGTGACTATCATGCACAAATCCAGTCCGAGGCAAATCCCGACTCACTGGCACATGCCATCGAAACGCTCACCGCAATGCCCGCCGAGGAAGAACCCTGATGCCTGAGAATGCTACCTGGCTCGACAATGCCCTGAGCTGCCCTTCACCCAACTGCGATGAACGTGCTGCTGGTGAACAGGTCTCCCTGCTGGTGATTCATAACATCAGCCTGCCACCCGGCAAGTTTGGTGGCCCATGGATAACCGACCTGTTCCTGAACCGTCTCGATGCGGGTGCCGATCCCTACTTTGAGGAGATCGCAACCCTGAAGGTCTCATCTCATCTGCTGATCCGCAGGGATGGCGAACTGATTCAATACGTTCCTCTCAACATGCGAGCATGGCATGCCGGGCAGTCGAACTACCACGGACGTGAAGCCTGCAATGATTTCTCCATCGGCATCGAACTTGAAGGCACAGACGATACTCCTTATACAGGTGAACAGTATCGTCGGCTGGTCGAGGTGACTGTACAGATCATGAACATTTACCCGGCCATTACACCGAAACAGATCACCGGACACAGTGACATAGCACCCGGGCGCAAGACAGATCCCGGACCGGCATTTGACTGGACGCGATATCAGAAAATGCTCAGGGAAGAGTCCAAAAACAACGCATGAAACAACTTCTTGCTCTACTGTTACTGCTTTCATACGTGACCATTCAGGCACAAGACTCCTCCCCGCAGAGGATTATTGCCTTGTCGCCGCATGCAGCAGAACTGGTCTATTTTGCCGGCGGAGAAAATCGTCTCATCGGTGTGTCAGCGTTCAGTGACTTTCCCGCATCAGTCAAAACACTGCCGCGTGTGGGAGATGCCAACGGCTTTGACCGCGAACTGCTGCTGAAATTGAAACCGGACCTGGTGATTGCCTGGAAACAGAGCCTCGACAGCCATGACATCGAATGGTTGCAAACAGAGTCATTCCGGCTGTTTCTCAGCGACCCCATGTCACTCGATGCGATTGCAGATGAAATCGGCAGGCTCGGGGAAATACTCAATACGCAGAAATCAGCTCAAGAGAGTATCGACACAATGGAACAGGCGCGCCTCGAACTGAAAGCGATAGCTGCAGCCCGACAACGTCCTGTACGAGTAATGCACCAACTGTGGAACTCACCCCTGATGGCGCTGACAGACAGCTCCATGGTTTCTGCGGTACTTGAACTGTGTGGTATCGAAACACCTGTGCACGTGGAAAACAGGCTCTCTGCAACACTATCCAAAGAACAGATGTACACAGCAGAAATTGACGTCATCATCGTCGATGACAAGGGTCAGATTGAACCGGTCAATCCGAACGGTGTTCATGTTGTCAGGGTCGATACGCTGAAGCTGCATCGTGCTTCGCCGCGGATGCTTGAAAGTGCATTAGAACTGTGTAGAAAGTAATGAACTGAATTCGTTCGCTGCGCGCCAAGGAGAGAGAATCGAAGGCGCGTAGTCCCCGGTAGCCACTAGGCGAGACTGTTTTTCTGACGTGCGCCAGCGCCAAAGGAAAA
>NZ_MPRK01000190.1 GCF_002021095.1 Solemya elarraichensis gill symbiont
AAATGGCTGGACGTCATGGTAACAAAGGTGTAATTTCGCGCGTATCTCCAGTTGAAGATATGCCTTATCTTGTAGACGGTTCCACCATAGATGTCGTACTTAATCCATTAGGAGTGCCATCACGTATGAATGTGGGTCAAGTATTAGAAGTTCACCTAGGTTATGCCGCTAAAGGTTTAGGATATAAAATTACCGCCATGTTAGATGAAAAACGAACTGATATGGTTAAACAGATTAGAGATTTCTTAGATGAGGTCTATAACTCGTATGGCAAACAAGAAAATTTAGCCTCATTTAGTGATGAAGAAATTATTGAATTGGCAAGCAATCTTCGCGAAGGTGTGCCAATGGCAACACCAGTATTTGATGGTATTAAAGAAAAAGATATTAAATCATTACTTAAGTTAGCTGACTTACCAGAATCTGGACAAGAGCAATTATACGATGGTCGTACAGGCGAACCATTTGATCGCCATGTGACTGTCGGCTATATGCATATGTTAAAACTAAATCATTTGGTTAATGATAAAATGCATGCGCGTTCTACTGGCCCTTATTCACTAGTGACACAACAGCCACTCAGTGGTAAGGCTCAGTTTGGTGGTCAAAGATTTGGTGAGATGGAGGTATGGGCATTAGAAGCTTATGGCGCAGCGCACACATTACGCGAAATGTTAACGGTAAAGTCTGATGATGTCGGAGGACGAGCAAAAATGTATAAGAGTATTGTTGATGGTAAGAATTTAACAGAGTCGATCATGCCAGAATCATTTAATGTTTTAGTGAAAGAGATTCGTTCGTTAGGTATTGATGTTGAGTTAGAACAACACTAATTAGGAGAATTCAATGAGAGATTTATTAAAAATTCATAAGTTAGAGCAAAAAGAGCAAGATTTTGACGCAATTAGAGTTGGACTGGCTTCTCCTGAGAAGATTCGTTCATGGTCATATGGTGAAGTTAAAAAGCCTGAAACTATTAATTATCGTACGTTTAGGCCTGAAAGAGAAGGCTTATTTTGTGCTAAAATATTTGGTCCCATGAAAGACTTTGAGTGTTTGTGTAGTAAGTACAAGCGCATGAAGTTTCGTAATGTTGTTTGTGAAAAATGTGGAGTTGAGGTAACGCATTCAAAGGTTCGCCGTGAGCGCATGGGTCATATTGAATTAGCAGCACCAGTTGCGCATATTTGGTATTTAAAGTCTTTACCTTCGCGTTTAGGATTGTTGATGGATATGACATTGAAGGATATTGAGCGCGTGCTTTATTTTGAAGCATTCTTAGTAACTGATCCAGGTTCAACATCACTCGTACACAAGCAGTTATTAACTGAAGAGATGTATTTTGATGCACTAGATGAATATGGTGATGATGAGTTTGAGGCAAAAATGGGTGCGGAAGCTATTCAAGATGTTTTATCAGACATGAAGCTTGAGGTTGAAGCGGCTAATTTACGTGAAAATAGCTTAAATACAAAAAGTCAAACTAAACTTAAAAAATATAATAAACGCCTTAAATTAGTTAACTCATTAATTCAATCTGGCAATAAGCCAGAGTGGATGGTATTAAAAGTATTGCCTGTTCTTCCACCTGATTTACGTCCTTTAGTGCCATTAGATGGTGGTCGTTTTGCGACCTCAGATCTTAACGACTTATATCGTCGTGTAATTAATCGCAATAATCGTTTAGCACGTTTATTAGAACTTGATGCGCCTGAAATTATCGTTCGTAATGAAAAGCGTATGCTACAGGAAGCAGTAGATTCATTAATTGACAATGGTCGTCGTGGTCGCTCTGTAATGGGTAATAATCGTCGTCCTTTAAAATCTATATCAGATATGATTAAAGGTAAGCAAGGACGTTTCCGCCAAAACTTATTAGGTAAGCGAGTTGACTATTCAGGTCGTTCAGTGATTGTTTGTGGACCATATCTTAAACTGCATCAATGTGGTTTACCTAAAAAAATGGCATTAGAATTGTTTAAGCCATTTATTTATAATAGATTGCAAGTCAAGGGCTTGGCTTCAACCATCAAAGTTGCTAAGAAGATGGTTGAAAGCGAATCACCAGAAGTATGGGATGTTTTAGAGAGAGTCGTGCATCAGCATCCAGTATTACTAAATCGTGCACCAACATTACACCGTTTAGGCATCCAAGCATTTGAACCATTATTAATTGAAGGTAAAGCCATTCAGTTGCATCCACTTGTATGTGGTGCATTTAATGCTGATTTTGATGGCGACCAGATGGCAGTACACGTGCCTTTATCTGAGGAAGCACAACTAGAAGCAAGAACATTAATGTTAGCATCTAATAATGTATTACACCTTGCCAGTGGAGAGCCTATTATTGTGCCTTCGCAAGATGTTATTTTGGGTCTTTATTATATGACTCGTGAGATGATTAATCAAAAAGGTGAGGGACTAATTTTTGCAAATGCAACCGAAGCACTTAATGCTTATGAGTCTGGTAATGTTACCTTGCATGCAAAGGTTAAATTACGCATTCAAGATTATCAAAAGATTGATGGTAAATTTGAGTCAAGTACTAAACGTATCGTTGATACTACAGTGGGCCGTGCGATTTTTTCAAGAATTTTACCAAATGGCTTATCATTTGATTTAATCAATGAGGCTATTAGTAAAAAAGTAGTTTCTGATTTAATTCATGTTTGTTATCGTACGCAAGAGCTAAAGCAAACAGTTGTGTTTGCTGATCAAATGATGTACATGGGCTTTCAATATTCAACTAAATCAGGTATTTCATTTTGCTCAAATGATATGATTATTCCAGATTCTAAAGCCAAGATGATTGAACAGGCAAAGACTCAAGTTAAAGATATTCAGGAACAATTTTCTAAAGGTGTTGTAACTGATGGTGAACGCTATAATAAAGTAATTGATATTTGGTCACGTACTTCTGAAAAAGTGGCAAAAGCCATGATGGATGAAATTGGCTTTGAAGATTTCATTGATGCTGATGGTAAAACTCAAAAACTTGCCTCATTTAACTCGGTTTATATGATGGCTGATTCAGGAGCAAGAGGTTCTTCTGCACAAATGCGTCAGTTATCAGGTATGCGTGGGTTAATGGCGAAGCCAGATGGATCAATTATTGAAACACCAATTACATCAAATTTCCGTGAAGGCTTAAACAATATGCAGTACTTTATTTCTACACACGGTGCACGTAAGGGTTTAGCTGATACAGCACTTAAAACAGCAAATTCTGGTTATTTAACTAGACGTTTAGTGGATGTTGGACAAGACTTAGTTATTACTGAAGATGATTGTGGTACCGACAATGGACTGATTATGAAAGCAGTGATTGATGGTGGTAATATTGTACAAACTTTGGGTGTAGTAACATTAGGTCGAGTGACAGCAGAAGATATATTAATGCCAGATTCAACAGAGGTATTTTTAGAAAAAGGTCATTTGGTTTCTTTGGATGATTCAGACAAGATTAATGAATTAGGTATT
>NZ_MPRK01000191.1 GCF_002021095.1 Solemya elarraichensis gill symbiont
GTAAGTCACATTTTTTCGCAGAGAAGCTAATTGCCCGTTGTATCAGAAACCAGGGAACAAGATGGGCCTGTATTCGTGAAGTACAGAAGTCGCTCGACAAGTCAGCCAAGCAGTTGATCGAGGACAAGCTAGACTATCTTGCGGTAAGAGATGGGTTCAGGGTAACAAACTCGTTTATCGAAACGCCTGGTGAGGGGGTGATCATTTTCGAGGGGATGCAGAACCACACGGCAGACTCGATCAAGTCGCTTGAGGGTTTTGACTTTGCATGGGTTGAAGAGGCGCAGACACTCAGCCAACGCAGTCTGGATTTACTCAGGCCGACGATCCGAAAGGAAGACTCAGAACTTTGGTTTAGCTGGAATCCTGAAAACGCTGATGATCCTGTTGATGTGTTGCTTCGTGGTGATAATCCACCGCCTAACAGCACAGTGATCCAGGTCAACTACATCGACAACCCCTTGTTTCCTGAAGTGCTCAAGGAAGAGATGGAGTACGACAAGTCGAGGGATGTTGATAAATACACCCATATCTGGCTTGGCGCATACCAGAAGAACTCAGAGGCAAGGATCTTCCACAACTGGAAGGTTGAGGAGTTCGACATACCGAAAGACGCGGTAATCAGGCAAGGCGCTGATTGGGGATTCAGTATTGACCCGACAGTATTGGTTCAGTGCTTTATCGAGGGCAGGACGCTTTACGTGCCTTATGAGGCTTACAAGGTGAATTGCGAGATCGTTGATACGCCAGTCTTGTTTTTGACTGTCCCTAACAGTGAGAAATGGCCGATCACGGCAGATTCAGCCAGACCTGAGACCATCAGCCATTTGCAGAAGAACGGCTATCCCAAGGTCATGCCGGCGGTCAAAGGGGCGAGGTCGATAGAGGAGGGGCTTGAGTTCCTGAAGTCTTACGACATCGTTGTTCATCCTCGCTGTCAGCACGTTATTGACGAATTATCAATGTACAGCTACAAGACAGACCCGATGACAGGCAAGGTTTTACCCGTGATCGATGACAAGAACAACCACACCATTGACTCGTTGAGATACGCCTGTGAAGGCGCAAGGCGATTGGGCAAGTCAAAGCCGAAATCAAAACCACGCAGACAAGCGTCATGGATGTCCTGAAGCTGCTAATCACGTCGAGAGGACGTAATGAAAGACGACGACAAACTCCTGCAGGAAGCAAAAGAGGCATTTGAACGCGCACAGGACAACGATGGTGTGAACTATCAGCTTGCCCTTGACGATATGTGTTTTGCTCGCCTGGGCGATCAGTGGAGCGATGAGGACAGGAAGGTTCGTGATGTTGAGGGCAGACCATGCCTGACGGTCAATAAACTGCCGGCATTTACACGCCAGGTGGTCAATGATGCCCGACTCAACAAGCCTTCTATCACCACTCATCCCGTAGACAGCCAATCAGATCCTGACACTGCAGCAGTTATTAACGGTTTAATCCGTAACATCGAGACAGTATCGAGCGCTGACACTGCCTATCTGACTGCTTTGGCATCTGCTTGCGATGGTGGTTTGGGTTATTTCCGTATCACGATGGATTATGCCTATGACGATGTTTTCGATATGGACATACAAATCGAGAGGGTGAAAAACCCCCTGACAGTCCACGGTGATCCACATTCAACCTCGCTCGATGGTTCAGACTGGAATAGTGCTTTTGTCAGCGAATGGATACCAAACGAGAGATTCAAGAAAGACTATCCCAATGCCACGTTGAGCGATTGGGAGGATAGTTACGATGAAAGCTGGCAGCAGAAGGACGAAGTCAGGGTTGCTGAATACTGGAAGCGTGTAGAGGTTGAGCGCAAGGTTGTTATGCTGACTGACGGCACGATCATGGAGCGTGAACAGTTCGATGCGCAGGAAGCGTTGTTTTTAACTGCAGGCTTCCAGGTTGTCAGGGAGAGAACGGCCCAATCCTACAAGGTTACGCAGTACATTATCACTGGCGAGGAGGTTTTAGAGACAAACGACTGGCCTGGCAAATACATTCCGATTGTCCCTGTTTACGGTGAAGAGGTTGCAGTTGAGGGCAGGACCTACTACAAGAGCCTGATCCGAGATGCGAAAGACTCGCAAAAGCTCTATAATTTCTTTCGTTCAGCGCAAGCAGAAAGTGTTGTCCTTGGAACGAAATCACCGTGGCTCGGCCCTGTTGGTGCTTTTGATACGGATTCTGACAAGTGGGGAACGGCGAACACTGAAAACCACGCCTACCTGGAATTTGATGGGCCTATTCCTCCACAGAGAATCAACCCGCCAGCGGTGAATATGGCTGCGGTTCAAGAGGCATTAACGGCGAATGATGAAATCAAGGCTGTGATTGGAATGCACGATGCAAGTCTTGGCGCTCGCAGTAATGAAGTCTCTGGCAGGGCGATCATGGTCCGTCAACGAGAAGGCGATATCAGTACATTCCATTTTATGGATAACCTCTCCAAGTCGATCAGGCAGGGCGGAAGGATACTTGTTGATTTGATCCCCAAGGTTTACGACAAGCCCCGCATGATTCGTGTCCTTGGGCAAGAGGAGGAGTCTGAGAACGTTCAGATTAACAAGCGATTCAATGCAAAGGGCGAGGATAAGATTTACGACCTGACAACCGGCAAGTATGATGTGACGGTGAGAAGCGGTCCCAGCTTTACGTCAAAGCGTGAGGAGGCTGCAACGCAGATGATCGAGTTGCTGCGGAACTTCCCACAAGCTGCGCCAGTTATCGGCGATCTTCTGGCTAAAAACCTCGATTGGCCTGGTGCTGATGAGATTGCCAAGCGCCTTAAATCTTGACTTCCAGCGCATTTGCAGGGTGAGGACGATGAAATCCCACCGCAGGTCAAAGCGATGATTCAGAAGGGACAGGAGATGATCATGGCATTGAAGGCACAGAATGCCGAGTTGAAAGCAGTGGTGGACAACAAGGTGATCGATCAGGAGATCAAGGAGCTGGACTACAAGACCAAGCAGGTCGAGTCGGAAACCAAGATCAAAGAGGCTGAAATGAAGCAGTCGGAGGTTGAGTTGGAGCGAGACATGTTAAGCATTAAGGCGGGTAAATCTGTCACGGAAATGGTGAGTTAGTTATGGGTAAAGTAAACGTAGCCTATTACAGAGGTTTGATGCGTGGTGGCAGTGGTGCTGTAGCGCAGGTCGTCGTTGGGCTTGAGAGCAGTGAGAATGTCATATCGAGCGTAACATCAGCCCAGTCAACGGCAGCTAATGCAGAAACCACGATAGTGAGAATTGCGACAGACACGACTGTTCGTGTGCTTATCGGCAATAATCCGACTGCACTGGCAACGAGTGTCCGCTTGCTTGCAGACACGGTTGAGTATTTTGGTATTCAGCACGGTGAAAAGGTTGGGGTAATTGAAGAATGAATTTAGGTCAGCTGGGACAGTTAGGAAAACTTTGATTAATTCGCCA
>NZ_MPRK01000192.1 GCF_002021095.1 Solemya elarraichensis gill symbiont
CGGCCTATTGCCTGAATCTCGTCAGGCATTGTACGAAGAACAACAGGCCACTCACAGGCCCACTTGTTTTTCTCTCAGTATCACTTGCTGCTGGAGTAATCGCGAACCTGGCCCAGTTTTCTAAATAGCGGGGCAGGTATCAGGCAACGGGGTTTCATGCAAGCGTGGCCGAATGCTGCCTGGCCAAACCGGGCGAATTGTGAAAGAGCCGGAGGGATTGCATCCCCCCTCCGGCTCTTGACAGCATCTTAATCTACAGAGTCGGATTCATTCAGCGACAGCCCTAACCTTCGACTTTGATATACCCTTCACCTGTAATGAATGCTGGAAAATCATGCCTGCTGTAATGGCGGCCCGCTGTGATCGGGTTTCCATCATAGATTAAGCTTCCAGTAACGATCGTAACTGCCCTTTCTACATCCCCTGTATCGATAGTCGCTCCTGCGGCCAGTACAATTTTTATCGACTTTATCAAAATGCCCATTGGTTTTCAATTTGCCGCCGGGAGAGCGCACTTCGATCGTGCCATAGTCGGAAATTTGATCAGCCGCTTCCCACGCAACACCGATATTACTTCCGCTGCCCTCGATCACCAGGTGATTGGAAACCGCATTCGTCCCTGAGGGTTTAGCGAGAGCAATCATCCCGCGCGCGACTGTCGTCGTCCCCCTATAGGTATTGGGATCACTGCCCTCCACAAAAAGCAGATTATTCCTGCAGCAAGCTGACCTTTCACCTGCCCCCAAATAAGTCACATTCCCTTCACCTGAGATGGATCCAGAGTAGCGAAGAGGATTGCCCCAACCACTATCAATGCTGAAGTTGTGTCCATTCAATTCCACGTCCCGGGTACATGAACCTGTTTGCCAGCCAAACGCGCCATCACCTATAAGAACTCCGGTATAGTTTTTTGGAATGACCTGACACGGATTGTTGATCTTACGCTCGAAAACAAACTGTGTTCCCTCAATGAAGTTAATGACTGGATTACGAATATGCGGGTCACTAGAATAATCACTGACCTCGTCAAGGAAGATATCAAAAATTTTAACGCCGCAATCAGCGCCCCACCCTTCCTGGTTAGACAAACCGGACATCACCACGGCGATGTTGACAACATCTCTTAGTTTTCCGTCAATCATCACCAGAGACTGATTAACGTTGAGTTTTTCGAATTTCTCTTCGCACCCCACCGCAAGATGATAACGAAGACCCGAATTGGTCAAGTAGGGCAGTGCTAGATGCCTCTCCTGAGCCAGGTGGTAATAAGCATCCTTAAAATCATTGCTCGCAGGGGTCTCAGCGCCCGCTGTGGCAGCTGCCAGGCAGAAGCCGGAAAAAACAAATGGGGATAGGATACGTGTTAGAAATTGACTGTTTTTCATGATGAGTTCCCTCTCAAAATACGATTTAGTCTGTGGCTTGATCTCCGTTTTGAATATTCCGCCACAAAACACGAAGATGTTCTAACACTACCTCAAGTGGACAAGTGGTGTTTTAACTAAAGTCCAGCTATCAGCTTCTGCTGCCTCGCTCAATGATAATGCCAACACCCTCGGCACCACTCACGGCACCTTTCTTGTTCAGCGTCAGGCGCACCCAGGGCACACTGAACTCCTCGCGGATGAGGAGACACACCTCTTCGGCGAGGGTTTCGACAAGCTGGAACTCGCTGCCACCGACAAAGTCGATCAGACGCTTGGCAACCGCCTTGTAATCGAGCGTATCGTCGATGTGATCGGAGGCAGCGGCTTTTGAAATGTCCGTTCCCATCTCAATATCTAGCACCACCGACTGGCGAATTTCGCGTTCCCAGTCATAAATTCCGATTGTGGTATCGATCCGAAGCTCTTGCAGGAATACAATATCCATTGTTTGTGAAGATTCAGTTAGACTTTCACCAGTGTACTGCATGTCGCAACGTGTGCAAGCAGGCAAATCGCAGTGAATCAGGAGATAAGAACCACCGATGTTTGGATTTGGAAAAAACAAGTCACAGGAAGATGAGGTCACAGCTGCAGAAGCAGAAGAGTCCGCTGCAGATGTGACGGAGACGTCACTCTTTGCACGCCTGAAGGAGCGCCTTGGACGTACCCGCAGTACCATCTCTGATGGCCTTGCAGGCTTACTGCTTGGTAAAAAGCAGATCGATGATGACCTGCTGGAAGAGCTGGAAACACTGCTGCTGACAGCCGATGTCGGTATTGACGCCACGCAGACAATCATCAGCGACATAACCGCGAGGGTTAAACGCAAGGAGCTGTCAGACCCCCAGGCTCTCAGCGATGAGCTGAAAAGCGAACTGCGCGCAATTCTCGAAGCTGCAGAGAAAGCAGAGGTTGAATCCGAACAGGGGCGCCCGAAAGTGATTCTCATGGTCGGCGTCAACGGCGCCGGCAAGACCACCACCATCGGCAAACTCGCCAAGCGTTTTCAGCAGCAGGGCAAGAGTGTCATGCTGGCAGCAGGCGACACCTTCCGCGCCGCCGCCGTCGAACAGCTGCAGACCTGGGGCGAACGCAACCAGGTGCCGGTTGTCGCACAACAGACAGGTGCAGACAGCGCCTCGGTAATTTTTGATGCGCTGGAAGCCGCAACCGCACGTGGAACTGACATTCTCATCGCCGACACGGCAGGTCGCCTGCATACCAAGGGCAACCTGATGGACGAGTTGAGCAAGATCGTCCGGGTACTCAAGAAAATTGATCCGCAGTCACCGCACGAGGTGATGCTGATCGTCGATGGAGGTACCGGACAGAACGCTCTGCAACAGGCCATTCATTTCAACCATGCGGTGCCACTGACCGCAATCAGCATCACCAAGCTGGACGGTACAGCCAAGGGCGGCATTCTGTTTGCAATTGCCGACAAGCTGAAACTGCCGATCCGTTATATCGGCATCGGCGAGGCAGTCGATGATCTGCGCCCCTTCAATGCTGAAGAGTTTGTCGAGGCGCTGTTCCAGGGATGATCCAGTTCGATCACGTCAGCAAGCGATTCGAAGATGGCCAGTACGGCCTGAAGCAGATTAATCTGCGCATCGAGGAAGGCGCCATGGCATTTATTACCGGCCACTCCGGCGCCGGTAAAAGCACCCTGATGCGTTTGATTGCCCTGCTTGATCGCCCAACACGTGGCCAATTGATTGTCGATGGCCGCAACATGGCCAAGCTGCCAAACAGGGAAATCCCCTTTCACAGACGCAAGGTCGGCATGATTTTTCAAGACCATCGCCTGCTCAATGATCGTAGTGTGTATGAAAATGTTGCCCTGCCGCTACAGGTGATTGGCGCTTCGCCCCGAGACAGCGGCAAGCGTGTCCGCGCAGCACTCGATAAAGTCGGCTTGCTCAAAAAGGAGAAGAGCCTTCCAGCCAGCCTCT
>NZ_MPRK01000193.1 GCF_002021095.1 Solemya elarraichensis gill symbiont
TATGGAACACCTCACTATCGACCAAGAAGAAGCGATGGAGTATGTGCAGCACATGCGTGACAACTTCGTTGATCGCGTCCTTTCCAACAGCACAGACAATATGAGTGATGAGGTCTTCATCGAGGGCTATGCACAGTTTGTCGATCCAAACCTGCTTGAGATAGATGACGGTCAGAAAATTCGCGCTGACAAAATCATCATCGCCACCGGTTCGTCACCAGTTGTTCCAGAGCAATGGAAACAGTTTGGCGATCGTGTCCTGACAACGGATAACTTTTTTGAACAGGAAGAACTGCCCTCCTCCGTCGCCGTTATCGGTCTTGGCGTGATTGGCCTTGAACTCGGGCAGTCGCTTGCGCGTATCGGTGTCGATGTCACAGGTTTTGACATGGCAAACACGATCGGCGGGATTAGCGATCCGGATGTTGCAAAAGTTGCGATCGATATCCTCGCTAAAGAGATACCCATGCATCTCGGTACAGCGGTTGAAATCGATGAAGCGGATGATGGCAAGCTGCTGGTCACATCAGGCGATACACAGGTTACGGTTGATTCGGTTCTGCTTTCGATTGGCCGCAAGCCCAATCTTGATTCGCTCAACCTCGAAGCTGCTGGTATTCCTCTTGATGATCGTGGTGCCCCTCTCTATAACGAGAACACCATGCAGGTTGGCGACTCACACATATTTATTGCCGGTGATGTCAATGGTGATAGGCCACTGCTTCACGAAGCGGGACACGACGGACGAGTTGCCGGATACAATGCAACCCAGGAGACGCCTGCCGCTTTCAAGCGCAACACGTTGCTCAATATCGCATTCAGCGATCCAAATATCTGCCAGGTTGGCCTTCGTTATGATCAACTGGATAAAGAGAGCTCGGCAATTGGGGAGATACCACTTGCACCGGTTGGCCGTGCAATGATCATGGCGAAAAACAAGGGCTTGATTCGTGTCTATGCCGATAAAGCATCCGGTAAGTTACTCGGTTCCGAGATGATCAGCGTCAAGGGTGAGAATCTCGCTCACCTGTTGGCCTGGTCGATTCAGCAAGAAATGACAGTTGGTGAGATGCTGCAGATGCCCTTCTACCATCCGGTTATCGAAGAGGCATTACAGGCGGCCCTTTACGATCTGTACGCCAAGGTTGATATGAAAAACGATACGCCTGTTACTGAACTTGTAGAGGTCTGAACTAAAATGGGGGCCAGGGTATTGTCTACCCTGACCCCCATCATCGTTTGTCACGCGGAAATTTAAATGGCCTGCTGGAAGCAGGTATAAATCACACGGTAGTGTCTACGATGGTTGCATCTGTAGCATTTCGCCCAACTGATGCAATACCATTATTACGTGATGCTTCTGACTTGTAAGTCTGGCTTGTGCCTATAGCCTGCTTGTTTCGGGAGATCATGGTGAAGCTGCAACCACGCTTTGATGCCTTCTTCTCAAAGTTCTTTTCGGACAGGGCATTTTTCATCACAGATGCGATTCCGGCTTTGCATGACTGCTTGGTTTTATAGCCTTGCGATGCAAGAATAATTTGTCCGTTTGATGCCTTGAGACGGAAACGGAATTCACCTTTTCTATCTTTATAAATTTCGAATTTACCTGCCATGTTGATCTCCTCTTTTGTTCACTTCTGTTCTGAATCAAAATGAGTATAGACTAACTCGCTTGGTTATTGAAAGCAGACAGCTATAAGCTATGCACTATTCCGGCATAGTTGATTACTGAATCATACCCATGTTTAGTTTGGTCAGTGCATTGCTAACAGAACTTTCGTAGCAACGAATGAACATGTCATCAAGCTGGACCAATGGGGTCAGACACGATTGATTCCTTTCGATTGTTGATATTCCTTGGAACGCCTATCCCCTCCTCTTCCTTTTGGTTCTGCCTGACGTTTTGTCAATTCTTCAATACGCCCCTTAAAACAATCATTGCCCAATACCCACTCTTTATTTGTTGACTGCCTGATCGTATCCAGTGTTTGTGAAGGGATATTCTTGTTGAAGAGTTGACGATATGCCGCATTTCGATCAGCCTCGTCTTTTCCCAGGCGCATATAGAGTCGATGTGGTGTTACGCCAGACTGCTTTTCACCGAATGCGTTGCTTCGATAACTCGACCAGGGATACAGACCGGGATGTTTCACCATGCCTGCCCGCACAGGATTTAATTCAATATAACGATAGCAAGTGAGAAGATAGGCTTCGGAATCAAGTAGGGTTGCTTTATATCGCCCTTCCCATAATGTGCCCGTTCGACGATAGGTAAAATTAAAATATTGTACGTATTTTATTTAGTTATATTTGGCGAATCCAATTCGCTTAGTTTTCTTTGCTATTGATGTACTGCTTGAGCGCCTCTATGCGTTCGTTCAGACCCGATAGACGTTCATCCGGGTTTGATTCAGGTGTGTTTTGAGTTGTCTCTATTTCGCCTGATTGCTTTATTGTGTCGAGCTTTTTCCTTAAGCCGCTGATTTTCTCAGGCTCCTGCTCGCGAGTTGCTGCGTACTCTTTCAGTGTTTCCTTGAGTTTCAGTGTTTCTGAGGGTGGAGCTGCGGACGGGTTTTCCTGTTCGGTGACTTCTGATGTGGCGACCTCTTCGCCCAGGTCTGCATCGTCAGTTGTGTTTGGCGCGTGAGCTTCCGTGGGATTGAGCTCAATGATGACGGAACGCTGGTCCTGGTAGACGCGGTTCTGCTCTGCGAACCAGTAGGTTCCGAATGCAATCACTGCAACCAGGCCGGTTACGGATATGATGCCGAGGTATTTCCTTGCCATTCAACACTCCCTGTTGTTGCTACTTCAGTCGCACTAATCTTGCTGATTAGGTGTAACTATAGAGTGTCTTGAAGGGAACGTATGCAGGAAAAAACTGATTTTTTTGTAGGAATTTTCCTACAAGGATGTCGTTTGTGGGATCAGAACAGGTTAAAAGATAACCCGGCTGATGCTCTGCCAGTTGTTGAGACTGAAACCTCGCTCTCAATGCGAGGATGTGTGGAAGTGTCGCGGTGAATCACACGCGCTGCGCAGGCATTTAGAACTATGCTAGCTGCGAAGAGCATCAGGAGGCGTGCAAGATTCTTTCTGTTCATCTGATTAACTCTTTTGTCAGTGCAGTTGCATAACTGCCTTTGGGTAGTGAGAAGCTGAGTAATAGCATGTCACCCTGAAACTCCCACTGCAAGTCGTTTACTGTCGTGCGCAGTGAACGCCGATCAGCGTCGACCTTGCAGCGCTGTAATCCCTTGATCCAGAAAGCGTAATCGGCCAGCGCCTGCTGCTCGAAGTCCGCAGCATCGGCAACGGGCATGATTCGGGCGGCCTTTCCACACAGGCAGCCGGTCAGGTTGAT
>NZ_MPRK01000194.1 GCF_002021095.1 Solemya elarraichensis gill symbiont
CACAGCCCTATATTGCTGATAACGGGCAATCTTCTTGATGACTTTGCCATCCATCGGTTCGAAGACAGTGAAGTTCTGGATCAGATCAAGGAAGTTCTGCTTGTTGAACAGTCCTGCTATCAGGACTTCCTGTGAATTGGCATTCTCACTGACTTCGTTGACTGCCAATGGGTACGGGTCTTTCCATTCCAGATAATGTTCCATGCGAGAAGATATCGTTCCGACACGGGCTTTATCGCGATGGGTCGAGATCATCAACTGGTTGTAATGGAATAGCTTCTCTGCACCTTCGTCTTCATGCGGCTGTCGACGATTAGCGTATCGCATCAACTGGTCAATCCCTGCTTCCATGGGATTGGTGATGTACGGGGATTTGCATTCAATGACTGCAAATGGCAGCCCATTCACGAACAGAACGATGTCAGGAATGATGTTCTGGTTAACGCCTTCAATTTTGAACTGGTTGGTGCACAGGTATTCGTTGTTGTCAGGACTCTCGAAGTCGATGACTTTGACTGTCTGCCCTTTGGTACCCTTGCCTAAATCCTGAATGACGGACTGGTATCTGACCAGTGTTTCCCAGACAGACTGGTTGGCTTCCATCAGTGTGGCAACCTTCAGGTGGGTCAGTTCACGGACGACCGTGCGCAGGTTGATGTCATTGATCCATGGGTTGATGCGTTTAACGGCATCGGTGAGACACTTAGTCAACACAACGTCTTTGAAGAAGTCTCGTTCGTCGGATGCATCGGGAGATAATAAAGAACCGTGGACATAGTCCCAGCCCAGTGACTGCAACTGTTCAATTGCAGGGAGTTCGACCTTCCGTTCTTCATCCTGATACATGGCTTCAGTCCGTGTTTACCCTGACCTTGCCGGTGAGAAGGTCTTGCATGAGTGCTTTTTTGAGACGTAATACAGCAGCAAGTGCCCTTTGTTGAGTATCTATCTGTTTCTGTGAATCGCGAAGCACTTGACAAATCTTTTGTTGTTCAACAAGATCAGGAAGCGGCAACATCGTCTTGTTCAGAATCTGGTGATTAATATTGACTTGTGCTTCTGCAAGACCAACTTTCTTTCTATCCCAGTCTATTTGTACAGCATCAGACCCAATAGCCAACGAAGCAAACTCTGAAAGCAACTTGTCATTACCACGAAGAATAAGTCGGAATACTGTGTCTGGGATCATTAACCTTGTAGGGGTGTTGGCAACATATACACATACACCGACCCTTGCACGAGGACCTTTACGTGTAATCAAAATATCACCTGATTGTACAACCGCATTATTTACAGCTTCGTGATGACTGGCCAGCACCTTGTTT
The DNA here is from genome assembly GCF_002021095.1 of Solemya elarraichensis gill symbiont. GTDB lineage: Bacteria > Pseudomonadota > Gammaproteobacteria > Chromatiales > Chromatiaceae. Next base: position 1,326 of record NZ_MPRK01000194.1, read on the forward strand.
TCGTCAGGATCATACCCAGACCAAACGACCGCTGTTGTCTTTAGGATGCCCCATTCATCACATCTTCGTTGACGTGGTTCACAGACTGGGCTCCATCCACTATAGACGTTTTCAATGTGGTCTTGCAGTCGTATAACATCCCATTCCTTCGGAATCCTGCCAACCGCGCTATCTTTGAACTCAGTATGACCGATACCCTTGGTCAACAATTCCTGCATCATCCCTTTCTTCAGGTCTTGTATTTTGCTGATTTGTCTCTCGGTCTTTTCGATGACTTCATCCACCGAAGTCAGAATGGAGGCGATTTTTTGTTGTTCAGAATGATCACGGCAATAGGGTGTGGTGAATTCCTTCAGAATCTTTAAGTGACGCTTATATCCTTCACTACCAATTAATTCAGCCGCACGAAGGATAACGTAATAGAGGTATCGGACATCATCTTTATCATTGGATGGCACTATGATTTGTGTTCCATCAGCACCAACTGCAAAATTAAAATCAATGTACTTCGTATGGAGAGTGTGATCCCCGAATACTATAACAGGCGAAGCTTTATCGTATCGTTTGTCGAGGTTATCCGTGTATCCACAGATTAATGTGGCTCCTTGATCAACAATCGGCAGGATTCCATTGCTTAGGTAATCAGAAGACTTCAACTGCTTCGACTTGTCATTCTGAAGACGGATCAGTTCTTCAATTTGGACAGCAGATGAAAAGCTATTCATACCCAAGTTCCTTCGCGTAGTCCCGCATCATAGCTTCGGACTCTTTCACCTGCGCATCCAACTCATCTAGTGACATCTTGTACTTGTCCCACCATCGCTCTAGCTGACTGATTACCTCGGTGTCATCAGTACCAGCTACATCACGAATTGCCTCCTTCGACTCAATCGACGGCTTGAATTCGTAGTATTCATCGTCCTTTCGGTCGAATACCACGGACACATCGAACCCATTAAGCATCTCTTCCTGAATGTATTCATCTTCGACTTCTCGTACAGGAATGCCACCATGCAAGATGGCGCGTACATCGAATATTTCAGGTGGGGGTGATGTGTTGGCATAGCGACGGATATTCAGGTTGTAGTCGTTTTCCCTGATCTCATCCAATGTGACGATGCTGGAATAGCGTTTTATGGCTTCGAAGGCGTCGAATGTGGCAACAATCTTCTCGATATCCTGGTCCCGTAGCTTGTTCTGGTTCTTGCCTTCTTCGTACTCCAGTTCAGCATTGATGAACAGCACCTTGCCTTTACGGTCGGCAGGCTTCTGCTTGTTGATGATCAACAGGCACGCAGGGATACCAGTACCATAGAACAACCCAGATGGAAGTCCAACGACAGCTTCCAGCAGGTCATCTTCAAGAATACCTTGTCGGATAGCCTTTTCACTGGAACCACGGAACAACACACCATGCGGCATCACCACACCCATCATTCCTTCAGCATTCAGCGATGCAATCATGTGCTGGACGAATGCGAGATCACCTGCATCTTTCGGGGGTGTGCCGTACGGAAAGCGTCCATACGGGTCTGCATCTGCTTCATCCTTACCCCACTTCTTCAGGCTGAATGGTGGATTGGCAATCACACGGTCAAACGTCATCAGTTCGCCGTTCTGGATGTGCTGTGGATCACCCAAAGTGTCGCCCTTACGAATGTCTGCATTGAACACGCCGTGCAAGAACATGTTCATCTTACAGATTGCCCATGTGTTCAAATTCATTTCTTGACCGTTCAGGGACAAATCTGATGGGTTCTCGCCGTGTCCTACAAGGTAGTTCCGGGTCTGGATCAACATGCCGCCTGAACCGACTGTGGGGTCGTAGATACGCATCCCTGCATGCGGCTTCAACAGGGCAACAAGCAGTTTGACCACTTCGGAAGGCGTGTAGAACTCACCACCTTTCTTCCGCTGCGCGCCAAGGAGAGAGAATCGAAGGCGCGTAGTCCCCGGTAGCCACTAGGCGAGACTGTTTTTCTGACGTGCGCCAGCGCCAAAGGAA
>NZ_MPRK01000195.1 GCF_002021095.1 Solemya elarraichensis gill symbiont
GACGCAGGGCGTCCGGGGCAATAAAGGCTGTCGAAGATCGAGTGTAAAAGGGCGACTTGGATGTCCCGTTTTACATCACGAGATCAAAGACACGCTTGGGGCTTCAACGTACCACAGACTGGCGCATATGCTGACGAAGGCGCTGATGAACTGCGCGCCTACAAGCTGGCAGTCAAACACCTGAACGGTGAAGGTGACGGCGGCATGATGAACACCATGAAACCTTTGTCCCTGAAGGGCAATGGCGTTCTGGGCAAGAAAGTTGCCTATGTAACAGGTGATACACAAACCAAGTCTGACGCTGCACGTGCATCAGCCAAGCGCATGATTGAAAAAGACGGCGCCCTGATGGTCACTGGTGGTTCATCTTCCGGTGTTGCGATTGCTGTACAAGGCCTGTGTCAGGAAGCTGGCGTAATCTTCATGGCCGGCCTGACTCACTCAAACGATACAACCGGCAAGGACAAGCGTAAGCATGGCTTCCGTCACTTCTTCAACACAGAAATGTCCGGCGCTGCTCTTGCCCCCATCCTGGAAAAAGAGTTCGGCAAAGACCGTACTGCTTACCATCTGACTGCTGACTACACCTGGGGTTGGTCACAGGAAGGTTCCATCAAGAAGTACACTGAAGCACTTGGCTGGCAGACTAAAGCGGCTGTTCGTACCCCGCTGGGTGCCGGTGATTTCTCTCAGTACATTACACCTGTACTGAACTCTGGCGCTGACGTTTTGGTTCTGAACCACTACGGTAAAGACATGGTTAACTCACTGACCCAGGCCGTACAGTTTGGTCTGCGTGACAAGCAGGTTAACGGTAAAGATTTCCAGATCGTTGTACCTCTGTTCTTACGCTTGATGGCACAGGGTGCCGGTGAAAACATCAAAGGCATCTACGGTTCTACCAACTGGAACTGGTCACTGACTGACGAAGGTTCGAAAGCATTCGTTAAGTCCTTCGGTGCCGAGTATGGCTTCCCACCATCACAGGCTGCTCACACTTGCTACGTGCAGACTCTGCTCTATGCAAATGCTTGTGAAATGGCTGGTACTTTCAACCCTTGTGGTGTCATCGAAGCGCTTGAAGGCTTCAAGTTCGACGGTATGGGCAACGGCCCAACCGAGTACCGTGCTGAAGACCACCAGTGCTTCAAGGACGTGCTGGTTGTACGCGGCAACCAGAACCCGACATCTCAGTTCGACCTGCTGGAAGTTGTTAACGTCACACCACGCTCTGCAGTTGAATATGCTCCTGATATGCTGGGTGGCCAGCTGGGTAGCTGTAACGCCTAATCAGGCAAGCCACACTACCGGCTACCTTCGGGTAGCCGGTTTTTCTTTTTGAACCTGCTAACACAAAGTCACTGTTATGGAAGAGATTCTTTTACAAATTCTTAACGGCCTGGACAAAGGCGGCGCCTACGCGCTAATTGCCCTTGGCCTGACACTAACATTCGGCACACTTGGCGTAGTGAACTTTGCTCATGGCGCCTTATTTATGCTGGGTGCTTTCTGTGCCGTTTCAGTACAACAACTACTCACGATTTCAATGCGTGTCAAAGATGAAAGCATCACATTCTTTGACGCCTATAAAGAAACACCCTATCTCGAAGTCTGGTGGGGTGATACAGGGGCAATGATCATTGATTATTCTGTTCCGATATCGATTCTGGTCGCAATTCCTGTCATGCTTTTGATTGGTGTCGCAATCGAACGCGGTCTGATTAAGCATTTCTATAAAAGAACGCACGCTGAACAGATCCTGGTCACCTTTGGTTTAGCTATTGTGTTACAGGAAATTGTTAAATCCCTTTTTGGTGCAAACCCGATTCCAACTCCTGCTCCGGACATCGTCTCGGGAAGTGCTGCGATTGGTAGCATGTTAGGTCTTAGCGACGCTATCGTTTATCCCTGGTGGCGCATGATCTATCTGATGTTTTCAGCGGTTATCATTTTTGGTGTTTTTGCCTTCCTCAAATTTACAACCTTTGGCATGGTCGTACGTGCGGGCATGGCGGATCGTGAAACGGTTGGTCTTTTAGGCATCAATGTGCAGAAACGTTTTACCATTGTATTTGGCCTGGCAACCGTCGTTGCCGGTCTTGCCGGTGTCATGTACACCCCCATTTTTCCCCCCGATTACCATATTGGCATGGATTTTCTTGTGCTCTCATTTGTCGTGGTTGTGGTAGGTGGCATGGGGTCACTGGGAGGCGCCGTACTGGCCGGCTTCCTGTTAGGCATCCTCCAGTCTTTCGCTTCGATGAATGAAGTAAAATCAATGCTACCCGGCATAGACCAGATTATTATCTACCTGGTTGCAGTTGTTGTCCTTCTGGTACGTCCCAGAGGCCTGCTGGGTCGTGAAGGCGTGATGGAGGATTAAGCCATGCATAAATTATTAAAAAGCAACCTCGCCATCATGGTCATTTTCGCGACCATCGTTTTGACCGCACCTACCTGGCTGACGCCGATTGGAGCCGGTTATCCCGATCTTTTACAGAAATTCGCCATTTTTGGACTCTTTGCCATCGGTTTTAACATCCTCTTTGGCTTGACCGGTTACCTGTCATTCGGACACGCTGCTTTCCTGGGAGTTGGTTCATATACGGCAGTATGGAGTTTCAAACTTCTGACGATGAATGTGCTACCTGCAATTCTCTTTAGCACCCTGATGGCAGGCGTATTCGCACTGGTAATTGGATTTATCAGCCTGCGTCGTTCAGGTATCTATTTTTCAATCCTGCCCCTGGCCTTTGCGCAAATGTCTTACAGCTTGGCCTATTCAGTGCTGACACCGATCACCAATGGTGAAACCGGCTTACAGCTGACCTTGGCAGACCCGCGTGTTGTTGATGGTATGTTCGGCATACCAGTAACTGACAGTTTGCCTTCGACCAACCTGTTTGGCCTGTCCATGAGCGGCTACAGTGGCTTCTATTTCTGTGCTGTACTGTTGATTGTGGGTTTTTATATTTCACTGAAAATTTTCCGCTCACCCTACGGTATGAAGTTACGTGCCATCAAGTCTAACCAGACACGTATGAAATATACCGGTTTCAATACACGCCCATATCTGCTGTCTGCATTTGTCATTTCCGGCATGTTTGCAGGGCTGGCTGGTGCGCTGATGGCAGCAACTGACCCATTGGCCGGTGCTGAGCGTATGCAGTGGACCGCTTCTGGCGAGGTCGTCTTGATGACTATCCTCGGGGGCATGGGCACACTAATCGGTCCTTTATTGGGTGTTGGCATTATCAAGTACTTTGAAAACATTTTTTCTGCTTTGAATGAGTCTGCATTGCATGAAGTTTTCAGCTTCCTGCCTGG
>NZ_MPRK01000196.1 GCF_002021095.1 Solemya elarraichensis gill symbiont
GAATGAGTATAATTCTCTTATGCATAAAGACAAATTGATTCTCCTAATGCTTTGCATAAGCATTCATTTGCCTTTCATACATGGTGGAATAACCGGCAGAACGCCATCAAATCCCTTCTACATTCTATCTATCAAGACTATCAGATCGGCACTGTCGCTCTCAACTGCTCAGCGGGATGATTTTTGCCTTTTGGCGGGGAACCGACTGGCGTGCTGAACGGTACCTCTTCAACTCAGGCCCTAGCAAGCCGATAATGCGTTGTTTGAAAAGACTCTCTGCATCAGGGCTGTAACAGACAATGCGGCATGGCACCGGCGCGGTAACCGAATCTCTTTGCGAAGGGGAAAAGGAGTCCATTGCCAGCTTGATCACCCTACCCCCTTCATCGCCTGAATAGAGGTACTCGCCGTTGCCATCGACAAAAAACACTTCATTCTTATCTATTACTGCGAGGAATTGCATCTCACGTAATGCAATGAAGAGTGTCTGCCCGTCGCTGTCACGGCGAATCAGTGTTAACAGGTTGTAAATTTCAGCCGGAAGCATCCAGTCAAAATGACTGATCTCATCTGGTCGAAAAAAAGTTTGTGAAACAAAGTAAGGCACAACCCTTCCCTAGCGATTCTCCTCGTCCATGATATCCAGCTCCGGATCCCAGCCATTGGCTCGCGCATATTCAACAGCGGCATCGTAGATCTGCTGATGCTTCTCACGCAATTCAGGGGGCAGCAGGGAAACCAGGTGACCATAGGGCTCCCACGCTTTTGTAACCTTGTCATAGAGTGCCTGTATCTGACCGGCGTTCCAGCCCTCACAAGTTTGTGATTCGGGAAGAAGACCGAATACCCACGCATCACGAATCAGGGTTCCTGTTGGCGTCATGCCACCATTGATATCATTTTCAAGGCCAACATAAGTTTTCTGCGGCATCTCTCTTTTCCATCGTGCATCAATTGAATACTCTCCAGTATAACCAATCTTTAGACCCGGGGTCGAATCAGTCTTGCCGTTATGCTCACGCCGACTATTAATAGATGCACTTCCTGGCCAGGCTGGCTCAACTCTCTGCGTGTAGGAATATTCCTACAAATATTTCAGAATTTTCCGACTATCCAGAAAAAAGCCCGGACGTATACTTTTACTCAAGATATTAAACGGAGTGTCAGGATGACACGCCGGTTGAAAGGAAGGGTTCTCTCTTCCAGTGCGCAGGATGCGCCGCAGCCGGGATTAATATTCCAGGAGCCAGGATGGCACCCGCTTTTCGTCCCAGGAACGGAACTCCAGGGACACAGGTTGTGTGACAGGGAGCGTCACGATAACTCAGGACGAGTAACAACCAGATTGTGCAGGGATGGCACAACTGCAACAGCCGGCTTTTTGCCGGCTTTTGTTGTTATGAGAGAAAGTAATGAAAAAACACACAACCCTTCTAGGCTTATGCATGGTGCTCTTCAGCACCGACACACTTGCTCTCTCACCGATACAGCCCGAACAACCTGTTCCAATACCTTTCCACAAAGACGGGAAAGTGACCTGGGATTATCCATACAGATTTCAACCTGATAACCGGGAAGAATGGAAGAACGCTGTCGAAATGGATCCTTTGAACTGGTTCTTTGGTAGCGACCCCCTGAGAAAAGATTCAAAACTGTTATATGAACTGGTCAAATCCAATCCCCGCCTGTTTGAAATCCTGCCAGATAGCTACTACACCAATGAACTTATTGAGCATTATTCGAAGAACAGTGACAAGAGAAGCCTGGAACTGAAATCAAAGGCGATTTTTCGCTCGATGCCAGATCATAGCGCCAAGCCATCCCATACTGATATAGATGTAGCTAACGGATACTATTACGGCATTCGAAAGCTGGCCGAAGCAACACCAGGCAAGCACTATATAATTCTTGAAGAGCAATATGAATGGTACCTCATCAGAAAAGGCCACACCTATCAAGGGACAGAAGATGAGCAAATGAGCAGCTTTGAGATGCTTACCAATCCTATGGGCTTATCCTATGAAGATTATGACTTAAATCGAGATGATTACTGGGTGCATAAGAGCCACGTCAAGCTTGTGCCGTTCCATCTAAAAGTAAAGGAAGAATTATTAACTTTCATTAATTACTCAAACGGTGACACTGACGCCGGCTCTCTTTATGAAGTTACAAGAGATACACCTGAAGGTCCGGTAGTTGAACGTCTGTTTTTCAGTGAAAAACCTAAAAATAACTTGACGTAATCACCTAAATATGACAATACTTAATAACCTAAGTATAGAAAGGCGTAAAAACCTAAAAATCAAGCAATGGCTACACCTTCTGAAAAATTAGCCCAATCACTGGATGTCCTTAAAAGTCTACAGGATCGAGGCATTGTTGCCATCCGAACCGGCAGCATGACCAGAACACACAGGGAGAGGTTGCTAAAGAGCGGATTTATCCAAGAAGTCATGAAAGGCTGGTATATCCCTACTCGCCCAGATGAACCTTCTGGCGAAAGCACAGCCTGGTATGCTTCCTTCTGGAGCTTTGTTGCTGATTATCTATCTGAACGGTTTGGACAGGAATGGTGCCTTTCACCAGAACAATCAATAGCGATTCACGTAGGCAACTGGACAGTGCCAAAACAGCTATTGGTGCGAACGCCCAAAGGCGGTAACAAACCAACCAAGCTTCTGCACAATACCTCTATATTTGATCTACGACTGGATATTTCTGCAAAAGAGATAGAAGAAAATGAAGGTCTTCGCATCATGAGTCTGCCAACGGCGTTGATTGCCTGCACTCCTGCGCAATATACAAATCACCCGGTTGAAATGCGCGCAGCACTTTCGAGTATTTCTGATGCATCAGATATTTTACGCAACCTACTCTCAGGCAACCATAGCACCATTGCAGGGAGACTAGCGGGCGCCTTACGCAATATCGGTCGTGAGCAACTCGCCGATACCATTGTTGAGACAATGAAAAGCGCTGGCTACACCATCAATGAGAATGACCCATTTGAGGAAAGGTCCACTATTCACTTTAGTACAAGAGAAGTGTCACCCTATGTTAATCGCCTAAAAATCATGTGGGAGACCTTCAGAAAGCCCATTCTGAAAGATTTCCCTACCCCTCCCGAACCGATCACTGATATTGATACCTATCTTCAGAAACTAGATGAAATTTTTGTTACTGACGCCTACCACTCTTTATCAATTGAAGGATATAGAGTCAGCGAGGAATTGATTGAGCATGTACGTGGAGGCAATTGGAATCCGGATAGTACACCAGTAGATCGTGAACACCATAACGCTCTGGCCGCGCGCGGTTACTGGCAGGCATTTCAAGCCGTCAAAGACAGCGTTAGAAAAGTACTAGATAAAGAGAATGCGGGCGAAATCGCCAAAAGTGACCACGGCACATGGTATCGCGAATTATTTGGCCCAAGTGTAGTAGCCGGCATCATAGAGGCTGCCGATCTGGCTGGTTATCGCAATCGTCCTGTTTATATTCGCAAGTCCATGCATACTCCGCCCAACTGGGAATCAGTACGAGAACTCACTCCCACATTTTTTGAGCTGCTAGAAAATGAAGAAAATGCCCAAGTCCGGGTAGTACTCGGACACTTCATATTTGTTTACATCCATCCCTATGTCGATGGGAATGGCCGAATGGGGCGTTTTCTGATGAATCTTATGCTGGCATCAGGTGGTTATAACTGGCTAGTTATTCCGGTAGAAAGGAGAAATGAATATATGAGTGCGTTAGAAGCAGCAAGTGTTCATCAAGATATAAAACCATTTACTCACTATCTCGCAGAGCTTGTCGACACAACAACATAAAGTTCGAGACCGGATTACAATGACGAAAGGCCGCATGAGAGTATGGACGATTTACCACCCAGCGCGTACCGACAGAAACTGGAAAACTCTAATTTAGCCTGGAACTAAAACAGGGAGGTTTACATATGCACCAGACCCAATCCCAACCGCCCATCCAAAGAGTTAAACGTGATCTGTCCCGGCTTTTCTGTGAGGTTACCTGAGACTGATTGCTTTTTCTAAACGTGGTCTACCCCAGTTTATTTATTGTAGTTGTTTCCCTCTTCGAATTTTATATCTATATAATTCAATATGGCCGTATAACATACCAGATTTAATCAGTGCAGCCGCGTAATCACCATAATGAAATAAATCATAGTAAATTAATACCCCTACTGACAAAACGCCAACTGCTATCGCAGTGATAAAAATTATAGATATCACTCTATTACCAAGAAAACTAACTGAAGTAACGACAATCACCCCTGTAATTACAGCTAATAATGCAGCAGCGATGACTATCTGAGATAGTCTGGAATTGAACCAGAGAAGACCAAAAGCTAGCATAGCTGCAATTATTGATACTAAATACCTAGGGGCTTTAGGCGGTGTTTTATCCATGATCTCTAGATCTCCTTATTCACAGCCACATGCAGCATTTTGAGCATCATCGTATGGACCACCGCCAAAAATAACCACCGCAGAATAATATCCCACATTTCCTGCTGTAAACAAAAGCAATAAATCACAATCCCTCTTGGAAGCACCACATGTTGCATAACATAGACCAATGGGGTCAGACACGATTGATCCTTTTCGATTGTTGATATTCCTTGGAACGCCTATCCCCTCCTCTTCCTTTTGGTTCTGCCTGTCGTTTTGTCAATTCTTCAATACGCGCCTTAAAACGATATCAATCGTGTCTGACCCCGTTGATCGTGTTGTGGTCTGTCCCGGTTTATTATTTACAATACCCATTTAAAAACACACCCCAACTCCCTCAGCCTCTTTAGATATATGCTCTTAAAATAAATCACACCTGGAATTGGTGATACGACACACAATATCAAAAAGCACGTCATATAAAGCATATCCGTATTAAATAATTCCTCAAAGGTATCAACAAATCCAAGACCAAATAGCAATGGAGAGACTAATACACTCGCAAGAAATACATCAGCAATGGAAGCAAATAATGTTTTCAGTAATTCGCCCTTTTTACTAATGCGGAAATACATCTTGGCATAGATGTAAAAACCCACTATCTGCATGATGGATAATGTAATAAAATACATTGCCGTGTATATCCATATCATCATTCTATAACCCTAATCAAAACAGCCACATTCAGAAAGTGGGGTGACATTTGATGCCTGACCATACGAAGCGAGCCTGTAGATAATTCTGTGTAACTGCCCTGTTCAAATATGGTCAATGAGTCGATCTTCAAACTCGATCATAAAACGATTTAACGCTGCTTTCCA
>NZ_MPRK01000197.1 GCF_002021095.1 Solemya elarraichensis gill symbiont
CCATCGACATTCTTGTCCTTGAGAATCGCCTCGGTGGCCTGGCGATAGCGTTCAGGTGGTGCATCACCGAGAATATCGATCGGGTTGGAGTGTGACCAGTAGGGAGGCAGGACACTCTCCAGGTGGTCATATGTCTCCTGCGACATCTCCGCGAGGGGCACATCGATATCGTGTGCACGATCTGCCGCCATGACGCCCGGCCCGCCACCGTTGGTGATAATGGCTAGACGCGAGCCCCTGACGCGCGTACCGGAGGCGAGGACTTTTGCCGCAGCAAACAGCTGTGCGACTGTTTTTACACGAACTGCTCCGGCGCGTTCAATTGCACTATCGAAGACGTTGTCGGAACCGGCCATCGCACCTGTGTGTGAGACGGCAGCCCTTGTGCCGGTAGCATTGCGTCCTGATTTGACAACGATAACCGGCTTGAGACGTGCAGCAACGCGCAGACCGCTCATAAAGGAGCGTGCATCAGTGATGCCTTCGATATAGAGCAGAATACTTCTGGTTTCAGGATCAACTGCGAGGTAGTCGAGTACTTCGCCAAAGCCGACATCTGCCGTGGCACCAAGAGAAGCGACCGCCGAAAAGCCAAATCCCTCGGTATCGGCCCAGTCGAGCAGGGCAGTACAGAACGCGCCTGACTGCGCAACCAGTGCAAGTTCACCGGTTTTGGCCGGACTCTTCGCAAAGGTCGCATTGAGGCCAACACGTGGCCTGACGATGCCCAGGCAGTTTGGACCAACCAGTGGGATATCATAGGTTCTAGCAATATCGACAATCTCGTTTTGTAGATCCAGGCCAGCCTTGCCGATTTCTGCAAATCCTGCAGAGATGACGATGACAGCTGCGACACCATGATCAGCACATTCATGCATGATGCCCGGGATGAGTTTGGCAGGCGTGGCGATAACAGCAAGATCTACTGTGTGATCGATTTCGGAAACAGATTTGTAGGCCGGTATGCCCATAATTTCATCATGCTTTGGATTGACGGGATAGAGGGCGCCGCCGAAGCCACTATCAAGCAGATTCTTCAGAACCTGCCCACCAACCGATCCCTCGGAATTTGATGCACCAATGATGGCAATAGAGCCCGGCTCAAAGAGTTTGGAGAGATAGTGCTTTTTCATGATAATTGTCTCAGTGCAAAGGCACATGGGGTATAACTTGTCGATATAAGCAGGATAGTCCAGTATGATGCTGCACTGCAATATCAAATATCATATTCTGCATGAATTATTTATGAAGGGAGCATAGGAATGGCTATTGGTTTCATCACGCATCGCTCTTTCATGTTACACAACATGGGGGATTACCATCCAGAATGTCCTGAGCGGCTACATGCGATTAACGACCGCCTGATCTCTGCGGGTGTCGAGCCTTATCTCTATCACCGCGAAGCTCACATGGTTGAGAGGGAGCAGCTCTTGCGTGTGCATGATGCCGATTATATCGACCAGGTGTTTGAGGCCTCACCGGCAGACGGGCTTGCCTATCTCGATGGCGATACCGCCATGTGCCCGGATACACTCGATGCTGCGTTGTATGCGGCAGGCGCCAATGTCCAGGCTGTCGAAATGGTGATGACTGGCCAGGTCAAAAAGGCATTCTGCGCCGTGCGCCCGCCGGGACACCATGCCGAGCGCCATCGTGCGATGGGATTTTGCTTTGTTAATAATGTTGCGGTTGGGGCTGCACACGCGATCGAGGCATATGGGCTGGAGCGCGTTGCTATCGTTGATTTTGACGTGCATCACGGCAATGGCACAGAGGATATCTTTAGTGGTAATCCACAAGTACTTTTCTGTTCAAGTTTCCAGCACCCCTTCTATCCGGGCAGCGGGGCGGATACGAAGGTGGATAATATAGTCAATTGCACGTTACCGGCAGGTGCGGGCAGCAGAGAATTCCGTGATGCTGTCAGCAAGCATTTCGTACCTGCAATTGAAGCCTTCAAGCCGCAACTGATTCTGATCTCGGCAGGTTTTGATGCACATAGCTCAGACGACATGGCACAGATGGAATTGCACGAGTCGGACTATGCATGGGTTACACAGCAGTTGTGTTCACTCGCTGACAAATATAGCGAAGGCAGAATTGTTTCAACACTGGAAGGAGGCTATGCACTTGATGCCCTGGCCAGAAGTGTAACCGTACATATCAAAACGCTGATGGGGGAGGCTTAGAAAGGCTCCATTGGAACTTCACTCATTCTTCTGCTAGTGTTTTATGCTTGGATAACAAAAAATGAGTGGAACGAATATGAAGAAGATATTTACAAAAACCGCAATCGCGGCAACAGTTCTTGCAGCCGCTACTATTGGCAGCATTCCAACAGTTGCAAGCGCAGCGCAGAAATTTGTTTCTATTGGTACAGGTGGCGTAACCGGAGTCTACTACCCAACAGGCGGAGCGATTTGCCGCTTGGTCAACAAGACGCGTAAGGAGCACGGTTACCGCTGTTCTGCCGAGAGTACCGGTGGTTCCGTCTACAACATCAACACAATACGTGCTGGTGAGCTCGAATTTGGTGTTGCCCAGTCCGACTGGCAATTCCACTCTTTTAATGGCACTTCCAAGTTCAAGGATGCAGGTCCATTCAAGGAACTGCGCGCCATGTTCTCGGTTCATCCCGAACCCTTCACCGTTGTTGTTCGTACTGATTCCGGTATCAACAACTTTGAGGATATCAAGGGCAAACGCGTTAATATCGGTAATCCTGGCTCAGGCCAGCGTGCCACGATGGAAGTGGTCATGGATGCATTTGGCATGAAGAACAGCGATTTTGCACTGGCTTCGGAGCTGAAAGGTTCGGAAATGGCTGCGGCCCTGTGTGACAACAAGATCGACGTTATGATCTATACAGTTGGTCATCCTGCTGCGGCTATCAAGGAGGCAACAACTTCCTGTGATGTGAAGCTCGTCAATGTCACCGGCGCACCGATCGACAAGCTGGTCGCGGATAACCCATTCTACCGGGTCGCAACGATTCCTGGCGGTATGTATGCCGGTACAGATAAGGATGTGACTACATTCGGTGTTGGTGCAACTGTCGTGACTTCAAGCAATGTACCTGACGACGCTGCGTATGCCGTCGCCAAGGAGACTATGTCGAACATTGAACAGTTTCGTAAGCTGCATCCGGCATTTGCCAATCTTGAGCCAAAGACCATGGTTAGCGATGGTCTCTCTGCACCGCTGCATCCGGGTGCTGCCAAGGCTTACAAGGAACTTGGCCTGATAAAGTAATAATGCTG
>NZ_MPRK01000198.1 GCF_002021095.1 Solemya elarraichensis gill symbiont
GCAGTGCCTCCAGCTCTTGTGGTGTATAGACAGCGCCGGTCGGGTTGGCTGGCGATGCAACCAGCAGCGCGCGGGTTTTATCACTCCAGAAACGCTCAACCATTTCCGGCGTGACAAGCCAGCCCTGCTCTTCACTGAGAGGCAGCGACACGGGCACACCGTCACTGAGAAGAACAAAATTGCGGTTACAGGGATAACCGGGATCAGGCAGCAAAACCTCTTCGCCCGGATCAACCAGCGCAGACATCAGCATCTGCAGGCCTGTCGATGAACCGGGAGTCACTATGATGCGTCCTGCATCGACCGGTGCGTTATGTACACGCGCATACCAGTCAGACAGGGCATGGCGCAGTTCAGGCAGACCGAGTGCAGGGGTGTAGTGTGTTTTGCCCTCGTTAAGGGCCTTGTGACCAGCTTCGATGATGGGATCGACAGTGACAAAATCGGGCTCGCCGATCTCCATGTGAATGATGTCCCTGCCTGCAGCTTCGAGCTCGCGTGCACGCGCCAACAGGCGCATGACGTGGAATGGCTCAATCTTCGTGGTTCTGTGTGCCGTCATTACGATACTCTCGCCCCGCTGTAAGGGAAGTAATCAGCCGGCCTCAGCAACAACTCCTGAGTGCAGTTTCTGAATTCCGGAGAGATCAATCATATCACCAGCCGGCTGCATGCCGGAGAGATACTGGAATGGATTACCGGGTTCGCCAAGATGATCGACAACCATTGTTGCATCGGAAAAATCGTGCGACAAGGTATAACCATTGGCTGTAATGATAATGCTGTTGATACCTGCATCCCTTGCCGAACGCAAACCCATGGCCGAATCTTCGAGAGCGACGCAATTGTCGGCGGACAGATTCATCTGCTCAAGGGCGTAGGTATAGATATCAGGTGCCGGTTTTTTCGCCTTGACGATGTCACCTGCGGCGATCAGTTCGAACCAGCCGATGCTCTCCGCGCCAAGCGTGCTTTTCAGCAGCCACTCGACATTGTCGGGAGTCGTGGTCGTGGCGATCGCCATGCGCATTCCAGCAGAACGCGCTTCGCGCAGTATGCGTTCGATACCGGGACGCAGGAGAATCAGGCCATCCCTTAGCATACCGACATAGTGTTCTGTCTTGGCTGCATGCAGCGAAATGATCATTTCGCCAAGATCGACATCCTGCGGTACGTTGGGATTCTCGGTTTCGACGAAGTGGTGCATACGCTCCTTTCCGCCGGTTACCTTGAGCAGTTCCCCGTAGAGTTCGACCGACCAATTCCAGTCCAGCCCTGCATCTGCGAATGCCCGGTTGAATGCAACCCGGTGACCATCACGCTCAGTATCCGCGAGGGTACCATCGACATCAAATAGCAATGCCTCAAGTGTACGCATACTGAATTACCCCTGGTTACCTGACTCTTCTTCTGCAATCTGCTTGCGGACGTCATCCATATCGAGTGAACTTGCACGATCAATAACGTCAACCAGTGCCGACTCGGGCAATGCACCAGCCTCGTTTAAAAGGATGATCTGGTCGCGAAACATCATCAAGGTAGGAATTGAGCGGATCTGGAAATGTGCTGCAATCTCCTGCTCATCTTCCGTGTTGACCTTGGCGAAAACGATATCCTCATACTTTTCTGATACGGTTTCAAAAGTGGGGCCAAAGGTTTTACATGGACCACACCAGGGTGCCCAGAAATCGATTAGGACGAAGGCATTACCTGTAATGGTCTCTTCGAGGTTCTCTTTTGTCAGCTCAATGACTGCCATGATCTTCTCCTGCGTATTCTGTAGCGCCGCTCCATGACATCCGGCGACCCACAGGGAGGTGGGAAGTGCAGGAGATTTCCGGGAGAAATCCCTGCCATACCATACATCCTGCATATAAAATAACAAGGCCCCTATCAAGGGGCCTTGTTCAACCAGTTTTCAACCAGTCTGAATTAACTTTTCGCCCAGTTGGCAAAGTTGTCAGAGCTTTTTTCTTTACCGTCGCCATAACCAGCCTCGTAAGCTTCTGTCAGGCGTTGCTCTTCACGCTCCGGGTTCTGCAGAAATCCTGCTTGCCAACCCTGGATGTACTCTTCATCACAGCCCATCTCTTCCATCTTGGTTACTGCATCATAATAAGTCTGGTTCATAGTATCCGGTCTCCGAAGTCTCATTAACCTTGTCAAAAAACCACCCGGCGGGAAAAATTGCCCGGTAGCCAGTCAATCGAAAACCCGGATTATATGTCCGGGTTATTTGCTATTCAAGCTTGTTCAACAGCGATAAGGATTAGAATACGCTGTTTTGCTGATAAATGCCACTATTTTTGCACTCCTGCTAGAGGCAAAAGCCTGTTGCAGCGCACAATTTTAAAAGTGTTGTGTAGCCTCAGGATTTAGCCAAATTCAGCAATAACGGCAGCATTGCTTTGGAGGAGCCAGCATAGCCTGCGAGATGGATTTCGACACCGGGACGTCGTACCAGTGCCTTGTCAATTTCTGCAGGGATATCAGTCGCTACATGGCGTCCGGCAGAGAGAAAATAGGGTAATACCGTGACATGACCTGCGCCCTGATCGATCACATCGACGATGGCATCAGGAATCGAGGGTTCTGCCAACTCGAGAAACGCGGCACAGACAACAGCAAAACTGCCCCCTGCAGACTCGTCCAGGCGTGCCACCAGTTCACGCACCTCTTCATTCGAGGCTTCCCGGCGGCTACCGTGAGCAACAACAACCAGTGCTTTCATCAGGTAAGACTCCTGTTAACGATTTCGCTGACATCTCTGCTGATAGCCGGAATCGCGGCGATGCGCTCCAGTTGGGCCTTCATCAGGGCGCTCCTGTTTTCATCATAACGCCGCCAACGGCTCATGTGACGTACGAGACGAGCAGCCACCTGCGGATTCTTGTCATTCAATTCAATCACAAGGTCCGCAAGTAAAGTGTAGCCAGCGCCATCAGCCCGATGAAATGCCACCGGATTATTCATGGCGAAACTGCCAACCAGGGCACGCACACGGTTTGGATTGGTGAGCGTGAATGCCGGATGCGACATCAGTGCGGTGACGGCCTCAACTGTTTCGACAGTTGGAACCGAGGCCTGCACACCAAACCACTTGTCCATTACCAGCGGCATATCAGACCAGCGCTTTTCGAAATCTTTCAGCAAACGCTGCGATAGCGGCTGCCAGCAACGCTGTACCGTAATAGACAACGCTGCCATGACGT
>NZ_MPRK01000199.1 GCF_002021095.1 Solemya elarraichensis gill symbiont
GGAAAGCAGCGTTAAATCGTTTTATGATCGAGTTTGAAGATCGACTCATTGACCATATTTGAACAGGGCAGTTACACAGAATTATCTACAGGCTCAAGAGGTGCTTTTGGGAACCGGTTTCCTTTTCGCTACTACCTTCTTAACAGGTGCTATCGGTTTCTGTTTTATTACCTCTTTTTTCTTTTCAGGAATTTTCTTTGCTATCACGGGTTCCGGTTTGATCGGTTTTTCCTGGATGACGGGTTGTATCGGTTCAGGCGTTTCAACAACCTCTTCTTTTACGACTTCTTCAGGTGTTTCAACGACTGGCTCAGGTTCTTCAATAACCTCTTGTTCAACGCTCTCTTCAGGCGTTTCTATGACAGGCTCAGGTACTACCTGTTCAACAAAACTGCTTAAGGATAGATTGATTTCCGTCTCATTAGCTGAAAATGGTGTGATTTGGGTTACTACAGGCATGAGCAGTGCCACTGCACCGGCATGTAGCAGTGTAGAGAAAGTAAAGCCCATCCTTTTAGATCCCTTTGCCATGGCTTATTTTTTTTCCGTCACTATGGCCAGGTTTTCCAGTCCGGCAGCTTTGATTTCATCAATAACCAGGACAAAATGTTTAAATTCGGTATCACTGTCGACTTTTAACCGGATCTTTTCTTCCATTTCAAGATCGCCAATCAAGGCAATGAGCTCGCTTTCATCGATTGGCTTATCATTAACGAAATACTCCCCGACCTTATTGATCACAATTTCGGTATGCTCATCAGCTTGTGAAACTTCTGTGCTTTTAGCTTGTGGTAAATCGATAGGAATTTTGCCTTGTGCGACAAAGGTGGCTGTTGTCAGAATTATGCACAACATAACCAGCATCACATCGATGAAGGGAATCATGTTGACTTGTGCCATCGGTTTCATATCAATCTGCCTGCAATGCCTTCCAGTTGGCAGTCAATACATCTGCCTTCCTTAACAAGGCGTTATAAAACATCGTGGCCGGTATGGCGACAAGAAGACCAAGGGCTGTGGCTTTCAGGGCGATTGCCAAGCCAAGCATGACGGTGCTGACAGACAAATCACCACTTTGCGCCATATCGAAAAATGCGATTAATATCCCCACAACAGTTCCCAGCAGCCCCACGTAAGGTGCATTACTGGCGATAGAGGCAATAATGGTCAGATGCGCCGTCAATGCCACGTACAGGGCATGTTCATTGGTGAAACTATCCAGTTTGATTCTGCCGTAAAAGAAGATTCGCTCAATAAAATAGGCAATCATGAGAAAACTCATGAGCCCTAATACCCCAAAGATTGCGTAATCAAGATTTGCTTTAATTAAATCCATATTGAACTCAATGCGCTTTTGCGCGGTTTCGATAGTGTCTTTTCCACTTGATATAGCCGGTGATCAACAACAGGATGGCAATGATCGAGGCCAAATCATTCACGTACACCCACAGCTCATGAAAGAACTCACCATCATGTAAAGCGAGAAAGAGGTGATAAAGCGGTACACGGTCCATGATGGGCAAATCGAAACCGTGACTGTGTCTGCCAAAGAAATGCACATGATTGCCCATTTGAAAAACATCTCTTGGCATATGTCCGGATTCAGCTACAACTTGCCACCCATTATCAGTCAGGAGCCTGTTAGGGGAGCCCATACCACCAATATAAAGATCATCACCTGCGCGTTTTAAGCGCCAGACAAAACCTTTGGATTCGAGCTCCCAGGTTTTCAGGTCCGGAGACTTGAAAATACCCAAACGATTTCCAACCCGGTAATTTGAACCGTCATAATCAAAGCCCCAGATATCAGTCGATAAATCATCGTAGACTGGTGTTAGATACGCCGTATCCAGCTTGGTCGACTTTAAAAAATCGCGAAAAAAATCTGTGTGATCTAAAAAAATACCGGTAATCAACAGATACAGAATCGGGATGAAAGTAAAAAGGGCCAACTTGTTGGAATGAGCCTTTCGCCAAAGATAGAGGCTTCTCTTGCTGCCGCCTTTCCTGTTCTTCATGTTCCTGATCTTGATGTACATGATCAGGCCGCTTAAGGGCAGGAAGGCTAAAATAAAAGAGCTGAAATCATTGATCCATAACGACAGGTCACCACTGACAATTCCCCTGCCGTAGTGAAGATCCCTGACCAGGCGGCCTAATTTGATTTCATTGGGCAATACATCTGAATCTATTGCCGAAATATCAAGCTGTTCAGTCTCGCCCGACTCCTGGTTAATCCGATAAACAGAACGTCCCAAAGACTATTGAAGTTATCGTGGTTTAAAAAGAAACCGGACACGGCAAGGATGAACAGGACTAGCCCTAAGGCCAGTCCCGACACCTTGTGTATCTGCGCGATACGATAGAGCCTCATAACTTGTATTCAAGACCTACAAACAACTGGCGAGGTGCTGCTGGCGTGTATTTTTCCTTGCCATAGCCATAGGTTGCACTTTCTGCATAGATTTCGTCAGTGATGTTGTTAAGTTTTGCGTTGAAACTTAACCTGTCGCTGGCATCGTAAGTTGCCTTGAGGTGACCGACAGTGTAGCCGTCATAAGTACGGGTGTTTTTATCATCCATCCAGTAGTCACCCACATGCTCCACTTCGAACATGGTGGTCAGTCCTGGCAGTTTTGATGGTTTATAGGTCAGGCGCAGGTTAGCCAGATGATTCGGTGCCTCCGCCTGCTCATTGTTACCATAGACATCGTCGTTATCGTAGGTATGCTCAGAGTAGCTGTAAGCCAAACGTGCACCGAACTCTTTATTAAACTGGTGATCGACAGAGACTTCCACACCCTGGTGTAAAGTTTTACCTCCGTTGACGTAGTAGCGATCTCCATCATTTGCTCCACCCTCAATGGTACGACGAACAATCGTGTCATCAATGATCATGTGATAGACCGCTGCCTCAAACTGCGTGTTATCTCCAGACAGCTTGTATCCAACTTCAAAGGTATCGGTGGTTTCTGGATCAAGCGTAAAGGCCGAGTTATTGGTGCTCAGCATGTAGAGACGTGATGCCTGTGGAATCCTGAATCCATTGGCATAGCGGAAGTAGGCATTTTGATTGTCAGCGTTCTGATAGGTTGCGCTGAACTTGGGGCTCAAGTGCTGAAAACTTGGGTCTGTATCACTGCTGGCCCTGAAATAGCTTGACGTAGCATACTGACCA
>NZ_MPRK01000003.1 GCF_002021095.1 Solemya elarraichensis gill symbiont
GGTGGTTCAGGTAACCAGGGAGACCGGGTAGCAGTTACTCTGTATAGAATTCCTGGGAAAAAGTGGCT
The DNA here is from genome assembly GCF_002021095.1 of Solemya elarraichensis gill symbiont. Classification (GTDB taxonomy): domain Bacteria; phylum Pseudomonadota; class Gammaproteobacteria; order Chromatiales; family Chromatiaceae. Next base: position 69 of record NZ_MPRK01000003.1, read on the forward strand.
GGTGAATAATTCCTTTCGCCTTCGGGTTTCACGTCGATATGAAAATTGAGGCGGTCGCCGTTTCGTATCAGGAAGTCACCGATGTAATAGATGGCGTTGCCTTCCTCGACCTTGTGCAGGACAAGTTTCCTCTGCTGGCCGTAGAGGTTGGTCGTGTATGCCTTGACTTCGGCTGGAACTGCCTCATCTAGCGCATCCTGTTTCTTCCTCATTACCGAGACATTCAGCATGGCACGATTTCGGCTGCGGATAATGCCGTAGTGACGCGCGATTTCAGGTGTCAGTATATCTGTGGTGATGGCGTTATGGTGTATCACGTATCCTTCGATCTCTGTGCTGTTTTCAGCAGAAACCAGCGGTGCTACGAGTAGAAGCAGTGCTGCACTCAGCATGATGATGGCGTTCTTCATGTCTCTCTCCCTTGGAGTTTGATTTTTTTGTAACTCAGTGGCCATTATAGACCGGAATTACCGACATTTTCTCACGGGAAATCACAGGGGCCATTAATCGACAGATACTGCTATAATGCAAAGATTAGTGTTCTCCCCGGAGCGAGATTGATGAGTACAAACCTGTTAACTGAAACCGACCTGAGCCTGACTGAAACAGCACAGGGCAAGATGGCGGAACTTTTTACCCAGATCGAAGATGACGTTCAGGGCGTTCGTGTCTATGCAACCCTTGGTGGCTGCAGCGGCATCAGCTTTGGCATGAGCTTTACTGACCAGTTGAATTCAAACGACAAGGTACTGGCGTGCGAGACATTCAAGGTGATTGTCGATGATGGCACCATGGAGCACCTCAAGGGCGTTGAAATCGACTTTGTCGACCGCGGTAACGGCGACGCCAGCTTTGTCTTCAATAACCTGCAGCCGGTTGATGGTGCTGGTTGTGGAACCTGCGGTTCTGCTGGTGGTGGCTGCTCCTGATGCCAGGCCTGCTACCCAAACTAAAAACCGCGCCTGATTGGCGCGGTTTTTTTACGTTGAAAATCAACCTTAGTTGGTTGTGCAGGTCATATCCTGTCCACAGCAGAGGGGGGATTTGATCATGCCGTGGCCATTGGGGCACTTGGACACCTGCACTTCGCTGCCGTCTTCAAGCTTGAGTGTGTCGTTAACGAGTGGCGCATCGCATTTTGCACAGGTTGCATTAACTGCCATGCCGCATTGTGAACATTCATAGGTTGCCATAACTCATCCTCTGGTTTGTCTTTTGCTGATTGTTGTTTCTGTCAGTCAAAGTATGAACTGCCTACGGCCGACTTTAAGGTGTAAAAACAGGGGTTTTTATCCGCTATCTGATTCAAGTGGTGGAATCGTCTTGCCGGGATTGAGAATATTTGCCGGATCGAACTGCTTCTTGATGTCATGCATCAGACGTAGTGCAACCGGGTCGATCTCCCTGTCGATAAAATCACGTTTTTCGAGTCCCACGCCGTGCTCCCCTGACAAGGTACCACCAAGTGTTAGCACCAGGTCAAATACAGCATCGAGACATGTATGGGCGCGTTTCATCTCCTCTTTATCATCCGGGTTGACCAACAGGTTGACGTGAATGTTGCCATTACCTGCGTGGCCGAAGTTGACGATCATGATGTCATGATCAGCAGAGAGCTTTTCCAGTCCGCCGATGAGTTGTGGAATCGATGAGACCGGAACAACGACATCTTCATTAATCTTCTTCGGTGCGATTGTGCGCAGCGCAGGGGAGAGCGCCTTGCGCGTCTTCCACAGTTTTTGCACTTCCTCGTCGCTTTGGGCGATATCGACAGAGAGACAATGGCCGCTTCTGGCGGCTGCTGCGACTGCTTCGGCAGCCTCGGTAATACTCTTTTCAGTTCCATCGACTTCGATCATCAGTAGTGCGCCGACACTCTCGTCCAGTCCCAGGTCAGCATGCTTGCGGACCATCTTTATGGCTGTGCCATCCATGAACTCGAGCGCACAGGGAATCACTGGTTGAGCCATGATGGCGGCAACAGCCTGGGCCGCTGACTCTATATCGCGATAGGTCGCTTGCATGGTGCATTTTGCTTCCGGAAGGGGTGTTAGTTTGAGAGTAGCTTCCGTGATGATTGCCAGCGTACCTTCACTGCCAATCAGTAAACGCGTCAGGTCGTAGCCGACCACGCCCTTGGTGGTGTTGCACCCGGTCGCAAATACCTCTCCGCTTCCGGACACTGCTTTCAGACCAAGGCTGTTCTCCCTTGGTGTGCCGTATTTGACCGCGCGTGGGCCTGCAGAGTTATATGCAAGGTTACCACCGATGGTGCATACAGCCGCGCTGGTTGGATCGGGTGGCCAGAAGAAACCGAGTGGCTTCAGTGCTGCCTGGAGTTCGCCATTGGTCACTCCGGGTTCGACACGTGCAAGCCGGTTGGCGGTGTCGATCTCGATGATGCGGTTCATGCGTTCGAAGCTGATGACCAGGGCGTGAGCGAGGGGAACGGTGGCACCAGTGGTGCCTGTGCCCTTGCCGCGCGCGGTGATCGCTACTCCCGTTTCATGGCAGAGCCTGACGATCTTCTCTACCTGGTCAGCATTATGCACGTGTACGACAGCACCTGGCTGTGCCTGGCGCCTGCTGTTGTCATACCCGTAAGCCCAGGTTTGCCCGGCTTCGCTTAGAACATTGTCAGAGCCGGCGATTTCGCACAGGCGCTCGAGAAAATCCGGTAACAAGGGTGAATTACCCGTCAATATATTCAAAAATATCGATCACCTTTTTGACTCCGCTGATACCGCGCACCCTGTTGGTAACGGCTGCAGCTTCTTTCCTGGTGACAAGGCCCATCAGGTATACCCGGTCGAGAAAGGTGCTGACATTGACGCGCGTGATGTCGAAGCCCTCGATATCCATGCCTGTGAGGGAGAGTTTGACTTTGGTGGTCATGTAGGCATCCGAGGTGCGGTCACCGAAGCTTGCATGTGCGCCTTGCTCAACTTCGTTGAAAACAGCACGTACATTCGGAATTGCAGCAACCATTTTTGCGTAGCGGCGAGCAGCTTCCATGTTGGATGTCTGGCCGATCAGTAACAGCTGCCTGTTGTGGCTGATTGGTGAGGTTTGTGCGACTTCATCGATTTCCGGATGGTCGTTCATGATCCCAATGGCTTCAATTTCAATCTGGGAGTCGTCCATTACAGCGCCTGTTGTGCGCCTGTCATGGATTGTTGCGGCACCACCGACAGCCCCAGTGACGGCCGCTGTTGTACAGCCATTTAATATGGCGGCCGAGAGTAGGGCGGCAAGAATGATTCTGTATGTCATGTGGGTATCCATGGTTAGTAATCCTGTTTTTTCCATTATATGTTTGTGACTGGATTAGACAATACAAAAGGCGTTTTTTATCCACTTGATTGGCGTCTTCTCCGAAATTGCGATCACGTCGAACCGGCATGCCGCATCGATCCTTGCAGGTAACGTTGTGCGGTGAGAATCAGTTTGCGTTGTTTCCTGCTGTCGACCGTCTCCTCGGGGAGTCCGAAGCGGGTACTCTTCCGATAGCGCACCTCAACGAAAACAAGCGCCCCTGAGTCCCGCATGATGAGGTCGATTTCACCGCAGCGACAGCTGTAGTTCCGCGTGACAAGGCATAGCCCCTGCTGTTGCAGGTAATCCAGCGCCTGGTTTTCAGCTGATGTTCCACGACTCCTTGTGGTTTGCATGGCTTAGTGTACTGCGGGTGGCAGTACCTTGATCTGTTCGCTGTCGTAATAGATCCAGGCCGGGTGACGGCGGATGATGCCATCCTCATCGGAGAACAGCAGACCGGTACTCCCCCTGATGGTTCTGTCAGGTGAAAGCTGCGAGCTGTTCAGGGCCAAAAGCATGGCATCTATTCCCATAGCGTAGTAAGCGGCGTAATTGGCATCGAAACCTGGCATGGAAGCGATATCGTTCCATCCGGGTACAGCGCTGCTGATTATATCGCTGTGATAACCCGATGACTGGCTCGCAGTAGCGGTCAGTTGTGCCCAGTCGGGTTCGTTGCTTTGCGGCTGAATTGCAAGTGCCTCGATTGCAGCGGTCTCGGCGTCCTGCCCAGGTGTGTCGGTTTCACTTTGCGTAGCGCTGACTGGTTCCGGTCTCTCATCCGGGATGTTGATCGGCATAGCCGGCATCCAGGCATTTCTGAGATCTGCCATATTGTGTGCGAACAGGCGGCGGTCATAACCGCGTGCGCTGATATAGACGGGCAGGTCGAAATTGCCGTAGTAGAGCAGGAATGTTCTCAGATCACGTGCTTTTGCCGGCTTGCCGACGACGTAGACAAAATCACCGCTGTTTTCGAGCACCGACTTGACTGCATCAGTGAGTCGCTCACGGTTGGTTTTTTTCTCCTGGCTGTCTGTTACTGTTTCGCCGGGAAGCGGGTATGCAGCGATTGTGGCTGTGACACCGCCAAGACGTTCCCAGTGTTTGCTGAAGCCTGCCCGGTAGCGACTGCCCCATGTTGTTTCCGGGTAGAGGATCGAGGCTGTACGGTAGCCGTCTGCAAAGGCCTTGCTGGCGATCTGGCGACCATCTTCATCCGGTGACAGACCAAACTGGAAGACACCGTAGGGTGAGGTGTCACTCACTTGGTTGAGGGCGATAACTGTTCTTGGCAGACTGGTGGTCTCGCGCATCACTTGATCCACGTTCTTGCGTGAGAGAGGCCCGACCATGATATCAGCGCCGGTTGTTGTGGAGAGGAGTGCGTCGGAGAGGCCATTGCCCGAGTTGATAAACTCAAGCATTGGGCGTTGTGAGGGTGGTCGTCTGCTGTTGACCAGTTCCATGCCACTGCGAATGGCCGCTGAGACTTGCCCATGCTTTCCGCTCATCGGCAGCATCACGGCGATCCTTGTTGAGGCATCGGGTGCAGAGGTGGCAGCGGTGCGTAGAGGTGCGTCTGTCCTGACGCCTCTGCCGCCGCAGGCCGAAAGTGTCGTGATGACCATGGTTGCCGCCAATAGCAGCTTGATCGGTGATAGCATGGGTTTCATATTCTTTGAATTGTACTCCTGTGAAGGAATCAGTATCGGAACTCGGAGCGGTGATGTCAACTGAACAGAAATCGGGCATTCTCTATATTGTTGCCACACCGATAGGAAATCTTGAAGATATCTCACGGCGTGCAGTCAGGGTGTTGTCCGAGGTTGATCTTGTCGCTGCCGAAGATACGCGACACACAGGGCAGTTGCTAAGCGCGCTGGGGATCAGCGCCGAGTTGCTTTCTGTTCATGAGCACAATGAAGAGAAGCGTAGTAGTCAGTTGATCGACCAGCTCGCCTCTGGGCTTTCGGTTGCGCTGGTCAGTGATGCTGGAACGCCACTGATCAGTGACCCGGGCTTTGTCATTGTGCGTGCATGTCGAGAGGCGGGTATCCGCGTGGTTCCGGTGCCGGGGCCGAGTGCCGTCATCACGGCGCTGAGCGTTTCCGGTTTGCCTTCAGACCGCTTTCAGTTCGAGGGTTTTTTACCGCGCAACAGTTCAAAGCGCAGGGCGCGGCTCGAGGAGTTGGTGGCTCTGCCGCACACCCTGATCTGTTACGAATCTTCGCATCGTCTGCGGGATTCGCTTGAGGATTTCAGGTCTGTATACGAGGCAGACAGGCAGGTTGTGATTGCAAGGGAGTTGACCAAGCAGTATGAAACCCTGCTTAGCGGTACACCGGATGAACTTCTTGGTGTGCTTGAAACGGATGCCAACCAGGTGCGTGGCGAGATGGTTATTCTTGTCGGACCTTCAGCCGGCAAAAATAGTGAGGAGTTGACCATCAGTGTAGATAAGTTGCTGAAGGCTGCGCTGGATGAGTTACCGCCAGGCCAGGCTGCAGCAATGGTGGCACGCCTGACTGATATGCGTAAAAAGGAGCTCTATCAACGTACCATGGAGATGAAAAAGCCCTGATCGCCTGCGCGACCAGGGCGCTATTGTCTGCCGCTTACGACTGTACCGAGATGCGGCGTGGCGACTGAGGTTCCTGCTTGGGGATTACGACTTCAAGTACGCCATCCTTGCTGGAAGCGCTAATGTGTTCAGCATCAACGCCTTCAGGTAGTGCAAAACGGCGGGTAAATACGCCGTGAGAGCGTTCCACGCGCTTGAATCCCTGTCCGCTTTCGGTTGATTCGTGTTTGCGCTCGCCCTTGATGGTCAGCACATTCTGGTCCATGGAAAGCTCGATCTCATCTGCGCTGACGCCGGGAATGTCGGCGTGTAGAACGAAGCGGTCATCCTCTTCCTTAATATCCACCGCAGGCGTCCAGTCGCTGCCCTCGACACGACTTGTGTCGTCGCCTCTTGATGGCAGCTGGTTCATCTCCCTGTTCCACTGGTCAAGCAAGCTCCAGGGATCGCGTGTCATGATAGCCATAGTTTTGTCTCCTCTGGTTATTCAGATATTCAGTAAATTTCTATTCCTGAAATAAATATAGGGCGGGGGTTCGGGGATTCAAGGGGGGCGGGAAAAGTTGTTGGTTGCAACTTGCCCCCGAAAGCAGTACCTTGCTCGCGAGAGTCGACCAGATGATCGCTGCCGCGCAAGCGGGAGAGGAAAGTCCGGGCTCCACAGGACAGGGTGCCAGGTAACGCCTGGGCGGAGAGATCCGACGGAAAGTGCCGCAGAAAAGATACCGCCTAAGCCCCTCGGGGCCGGTAAGGGTGAAATGGTGCGGTAAGAGCGCACCGCGCAGCTGGCAACAGTTGTGGCATGGTAAACCCCACCCGGAGCAAGACCAAATAGGAAAGCTTGCACTTGTTGCAGTCTGTGGTCCGCAGGCGCTTTCGGGTAGGTTGCTCGAGGGATGTGGTGACGCATCCCCTAGATGAATGATTATCCACGACAGAACCCGGCTTAACGGTCGGCTCTCACCCCCACTTTTTTTCGCCTTCGTTCTCTGTTTGATCTCTCTTTCTTAATAATTTACTTTAAAAGCACTCTTTATGGAGATGTTTTAAACGAACTTTTTTTAAAACAGGATATCGACTGTAAGTGATTGTAAATTCAGTCTTTTTTTACCAATTGACCTTGACGTGACGGCTAATCCAACCTATTATTTAGGTGTTAGTGGGGGAAAGTGGGGAAATAGGGGGGGGAGAAATCCCTCAAAAGGGCTAATTTATGTATTTTGGAACCAACCTCGTCAAGATGGATGCAAAGGGCCGGGTCGCTATACCAGCGCGACACCGCGATCGTTTGCGCGAGCGTTGCGGTTCCCGCGTCGCGGTGACAGTGCACCCGACCGGCGGTTCCTGCCTGTGGATGTATCCATGGGACGAGTGGGAGAAGACGGCCGAGAGGGTCGCCGCGCTGCCACCGCTGAAGCAGGAAAACGCCATCCTTCAGCATATTCTCTTCACCAACCTCTTCGAACTGGAACTGGATAGTCAGGGCAGGATTCTGCTGCCGGCATCACACCGCACGCATGCGAGCCTGGAGACGAATGCGCAGGTTGGCATCGTCGGCAAGGGCAGGCGTTTCGAAATCTGGTCAGAGGCAGCACTGGAGGCGCAAAACGCAGCCTGCCTGGAAGTTGTCAGGCAGTCAGATTCGGGTGTTTCCGACAGGCTGCAGCAGTTGATGCTGTAACCCCATGGAGAACGAACATGTTCCAGTGCTACTCGACGAGACGCTGGAGGCGCTGTCGATTAAGCCTGATGGCGTCTATATCGATGGGACTTTCGGGCGCGGAGGACACAGTGCAAAAATTCTTGAACAGCTTGGACCGGACGGGTGCTTGATCGGTATTGACAGGGATGCCACTGCGGTTGCCTGTGCGCAGCAGCGTTTTGGTAATGACCCCCGTTTCCAGATGTTCCATACAGGTTTTGAGGCACTGGCCGAAGTGGCTGGCGAAGCAGGTAAAATGGGAGAAGTTGACGGTATTTTACTTGACCTTGGCGTTTCTTCACCGCAATTAGACGAAGATGAGCGTGGTTTTAGCTTTATGCGTGACGGACCGCTCGATATGCGTATGGATCAGCGTGAGTCCATGACTGCGGCTGATTGGCTGGCAACCGCATCGCAGGAGGAGATTCGTGATGTATTGAGGCGTTATGGTGAGGAGCGATTTGCCGGGCGCATCGCTACCGCGATCGTGACGCAACGCGTTGAACAGCCAATTGTTACGACGATGCAGCTGGCGCAGCTTGTTGAGGCTGCAGTGCCGCGAAAAGAGAAGGGCAAGCATCCGGCAACACGTACATTTCAGGCGTTGCGTATCAAGCTTAACCGTGAACTAGAGCAGGTCGAATCAGCCTTGCAGCAGTCGTTGGAAGTGCTGAAGCCGGGAGGACGCCTGGTGGTGATCAGTTTTCATTCGCTGGAAGATCGCCTGGTCAAACGCTTCATGCGTTACCAGTCGACCGCGGATCACCTGCCGAAAGGATTGCCGGTATCAAGCGAGGGAATGCGTGCGCAAATGCGCCTGGTCGGCAAGCCGGTGGCGCCTGGCGATGACGAGATTGACAGAAATCCGCGTGCACGCAGTTCGAGACTGCGTGTCGCCGAGAGGCTGGCAACATGAGGTGGCTGGTTCTGTGCACCTTGATCGTGGCCGTAGTGTGGTCCGGTCTCGCCCTGGTCGAGACGAAACAGCAGCGCCGCGAGTTGTTTGCTGAAAAAGAGTTGCTGCGTGTGCAGCTCGATGAATTGCAGATTACATGGGGCAAGCTGCAACTAGAACTGGCAACTTTCGCCGGTTATGGGCGAATTGAAGAGCTGGCACGTGAAAAACTCTCGATGCATATGCCGTCTATAGAGCAGATACAGGTGCTTGAGCCTTGAAGAAGCGCGTTAAAAAACAGGAATCCGCCGCAACCCGCCTGCGCAAGCATAAGGCCGGGCAGGCTGCTGCCTTTGCGACGCCTGCTTACGATATGCGCCGCCGCTTCATGCTGTTCGTGATTTTTATCGTGGCGAGTGTGTTGGTGGCCGGCGCCTGGTATCAGCAGGTGAGTCGAACAGACTTCCTGCAAAAACATGGTGATCGCCAGAACCTCAGGAAAGTACCTGTCTCTGCCGAGCGTGGGCGTATTCTGGATCGTAACGGCGAGGCGCTGGCAGTGAGCACACCTGTTGATTCAATCTGGGCTGATCCCAGCTGTATCAAGCAGGGTAGTCAAATGATCCGTACCTTGGCTTCCGCATTGAAACAGGATCCGGACGCACTGCGTCAACGTCTGGCCCTCTACAGTAACAAGCGCTTTATCTATCTCAAGCGCTGGCTCAAGCCGCAGGACGCGACGCACGTAATGCGTGTTGCGGATGAGTCTGGTATTGGCTGTGTCAACATCAAGCGTGAGTATCGTCGTTATTATCCGGCTGGCGAGGTGTTTGCCCATGTCGTCGGTTTTGCCGGGCGTGACGATAGGGGGCAGGAAGGTATCGAGCTGCTCTACGAGGAGGCGTTGCAACCCCATGGTGGGGAGCAATTGGTGCGCCGTGATGCCAGGCGACAGCTGTTTGATGTATTGCAGAGCATCAAGGATGCAAAATCGGGAGAGGATGTCACTCTCAGCCTCGACAGGCGCCTGCAGTATTTCGCTTACAGGGCGCTGAAGAGCGCAGTCAGCAAGCACAAGGCAAATTCAGCATCGCTGGTGTTGCTGGATGTTACCACCGGTGAGGTGCTGGCGATGGTCAACCAGCCATCGTTCAATCCCAATGGTAATCGCAGTAATCGCGGTGGGCGCCTGCGTAACCGTGCTGTCGTCGATACATTTGAGCCTGGCTCGACCATGAAGCCAATCACGGTTTCATCGGCAATGCAGTTGGGTGTTGTAGATACGAAAACACGAATCAAGACCACTCGTAAAGGTTTGATCAAGGTAGGATCAGACACAATCAAGGATCCCAATACCTATGGCGTACTCGACCTTGCCGGCGTGCTGCGCAAGTCGAGTAATGTTGGCGCAGCAACCATCGCCTTGCAGATGAAGAGCGACGAGTATTGGCGCATGCTCGACTCGTTTGGTTTCGGTCTTGCAACCGGTGTCGGGTTTCCCGGTGAGAGCAGTGGTCATCTGCCCAACTACAGCCGCTGGGCGGAGATCGAAAAAGCGACTCTCGCTTTCGGCTACGGCCTATCGGTATCAGCGCTGCAACTGGCGCAGGCTTACAGCGTGATTGCTGCCGATGGCGTGAAGCGCCCGGTGACCTTGCTGAAGAGCTCGCAGCCACTGGACCAGCAACGCATTCTGGATCATGAAATCGCACGTGATGTTCGCAAGATGATGGAAGCGGTCGTCTCAACCGAAGGTACGGCGCCGCTTGCCGCGATCGCCGGATACCGTGTCGCCGGTAAGACAGGTACGGTGAAAAAAGTCGGTAAGGATGGTTACACCGAGAAGCGCTACCGTGCGCTATTTGCCGGTATCGCTCCCGCATCAAATCCAAGGCTCGTGCTGGTGACAGTTTTCGAGGAACCAAAGGGTGATGTTTATTACGGTGGACAGGTCGCAGCACCTGTTTTTGCCGAGGTCATGGGGCATGCACTGCAGCTGATGAATATCGCTCCGGATAGTGATGTGCCGCGCCCGCCGCTGCAACTGGCAGCAACAGGGGGTATGCAATGATGGCTGCCGATACGCGCAAGTGGATGATAAGCCTTGAAAGCCTGCTCTCCGGTATCGTTACGCTACCGCAAGAGATGGCACAGTTGACAGTAACCTCTGTTACCCAGGATAGCCGCGAGGTAAAACCGGGGTCATTGTTTATTGCGCGCGCAGGTTTGCGTTCACATGGCCTTGATTATCTCGACACGGTGGTGTCGCAGGGCGCTATTGCTATAGTGGTCGAAATTGACGAGCGTTGGGACGCAGAGCGTATTGAAGATGCAGCGTCACAGAGCATGACTGCATCGGCAATTCCTGTTCTGGCACTTGAAGATCTGACGCAGGCAGCAGGTGTGATTGCTGCGAGGTTTTATGACGATCCTTCCGCGAAACTCGATCTTGTCGGTATTACCGGAACCAATGGGAAAACCAGTTGTGCCTGGATGCTTGCACATGCTTTGAACTTGCAAAGTCATGCTTGCATGATCGGCACTATCGGTAACGGCACTCCAGGAGAGTTGTCGACAGCAACACATACCACGCCTGATGCCGTGACCCTGCAGGGCTTACTGGCAGAGATGCATGTTAGCAGGTGCGTTTCTGTCGCCATGGAAGTCTCGTCGCACGCCATGACACAGGGAAGGGTTGCCGGTGCTGTTTTCGATATTGCCGTGTTTGCCAACCTCAGTCGCGACCACCTTGATTACCACGGCAGCATGGAGGCCTATGGTGATGCAAAGGCACAGCTGTTCCGGATGTCTGGTCTGAAAGCGGCAGTCATCAATTTCGATGATGATTATGCCGAAACAATCTCCTCTTGCCTGGATGATGATGTGAAGTTGGTGCCTGTTTCATCAAGGGGCGAGAAGCATGCGTTTGAATCGGGCCTTGTTGCAGAAAAAATAGAAACCACTGCGACTGGTCTGGCATTCGACCTGCGCTACATGGGTGATGTGGAGAGTATGCATACGGGTCTGTTCGGACGTTTCAATGTTGACAACTTACTGTTGTCTGCAGGAGTGCTGATTTCATTGGGCCACTCCCTGAAGCAGGCGATTCTTCTGCTCTCGCAGGTTCCGCCCGTACCGGGTCGCATGCAACTGCTGACCAAGCAGGGTGCGGCAACGGTCGTTGTCGATTATGCACATACTCCGGACGCACTTGAGAAGGCACTGAGCGCGTGTCGCGAGCATGCGCAGGGTGAACTTTGGTGCCTGTTTGGATGTGGTGGTGACCGTGATCAGGGCAAGCGTGCAGAGATGGGACGCATTGCAGACACCCTTGCGGACCGCCTGATCATTACCAGTGACAATCCACGTTCCGAAGAACCTCAGCTGATTGCGGATCAAATTCTTGAAGGCGTTGCTGATCAGGCAAAGACTCAAATCGAACTAGACCGGGCGCAGGCGATCACTCTTGCCTTGCAGAAAGCTGCAGCGGATGACCTTGTGCTGATCGCAGGCAAGGGACACGAGGAGTACCAGATAATTGGCGACCAACGCATCCATTTCAGTGATGTCGAGGTGGCCAGGCGCTGTTTCAGGGAGATGAGTGCATGATCAATTTCAGCACCAGCGAAGCAGCAACACTCCTCGACGGCAGGCTGATCGGTGCGGATGTGGTTTTTGAGCGTGTCGGTAGCGATAGTCGCGCTGTTGAAAATAACTCGCTGTTTGTTGCGATTCCCGGTGAGCGCTTCGATGGCCATGAATATGTTGGGCAGGCAGCCGCAGATGGTGCTGTTGCAGTGCTGGTTGATCACCCACTGGAAACCGGTATTGCACAGATCGTTGTTGATGACGTGCTTCATGCCTTCGGTGAACTTGCCTCTGCATGGCGGCAGAAATCAGATGCGCGCGTGATCGGTCTCACCGGTAGTAACGGCAAGACCACCGTCAAGGAGATGATCTCTGCGATTCTGCGTCAGCAGTCTGAGGTTCTGATGACCAGGGGTAATCTGAATAACGACATCGGGGTTCCACTAACACTGACCCGTCTGCAGGATGAAGCCTGGGCAGTCATAGAAATGGGCGCTAATCATCCCGGTGAAATCCGTTATCTAACTAACCTGGTTAAACCGGATATTGCCCTGCTGAATAATGCCGGACGTGCTCATCTCGAGGGCTTTGGGTCGCTGCAGGGAGTTGCCGAGTCCAAGGCGGAAATTATTGAGGGGCTTGGCGATAGCGGTGTTTTCGTCTGTCATGGTGACTCCGAATGGCTGCCTATGTGGCGCAGTCTGGCAGGCGATCACAAGCTGGTGACATTTGGAGCCTCTGAGCATGTTGATGTGCGCCTGCTCGAGGAGTCGATTTGTTGCGAGTGGGATGAGAAGGGGTTTTCCCAGTCATTCGATTTCATCCTTGCTGGTCAGCAGTTGAGTCTGACCATTCCTCTTGCAGGTCGTCACAACTGTATGAATGCAGTTGCTGCGGTGGCTGTTGCGCACGAGGCTGGAGTTGATGTGCAGGCAGCGACAACTGCCCTTGCCGGTCTCAAGCCTGTGCCCGGGCGTCTTACGCCGCTCTTCTCTGAACGCTGTCGTGTATTCGATGATACCTATAACGCAAACCCGGATTCGGTGACCGCGGCAATTGCAGTTCTCAAGGAACTGCCGGGGCGCTCGGTACTGGTGCTGGGAGATCTTGCCGAACTTGGTGAGGGTGCCGAGCAACAACATGCAGATCTCGGTGAGGTTGCGCGTGATGCAGGAGTCGACCTGTTGCTGACGCTAGGTGAACTGAGTCGTCACGCAGCAGAGGCTTTTGGTGACGGCGCTTATGCAGCTGCGTCACTCGACGAATTGCAGCAGTTTCTGAATGAAAAACTTGTTCAAGGTGACACTGTTTTGGTCAAGGGCTCGAGGGCCTCGGCAATGGAACGGGTCGTCCAACTATTAATGAATGCAGGGGTGCAAAACTGATGCTGATTCTTCTGGCAGACTACCTGGCGCAGTTCGACAGCAGCTTTGCAGTAGTCAGCTATATCACCTTGCGCGCGATTCTCAGCGTGTTAACAGCCCTGATTTTCTCATTCGTTGCCGGTCCGGCAATTATCCGCAAGCTGGCAACCTATAAGGGTCAGCCGGTTCGTGACGATGGCCCGGAAAGTCACTTCAGCAAGGCGGGTACGCCGACCATGGGTGGTGTCATGATCCTTGCCGGTGTTGCTGTGGCGACACTGTTGTGGGGAGACCTCGGAAATCGCTATGTCATGATCGCCCTGCTGACCACCATGGGATTCGGCATCATCGGCTTTATCGATGATTACAAGAAAATCGTCAAGCAGGATCCGAAAGGGCTGGCATCCAGGCACAAGTACCTGTGGCAGTCGATTTTGGGTGTCGGTGCAGCTACAGCCCTCTACACAACATCAACGGTTCCACAAGAGACGCAGTTCTTGATCCCTGTATTCAAGGATGCTGTGTTTGACATGGGGCTTTTTTACATTGTCATGGGTTATTTCGTCATCGTCGGTTCATCCAATGCGGTGAATCTTACCGATGGGCTCGATGGACTGGCGATCATGCCGACTGTGCTGGTCGCAGGAGGCCTCGCGGTTTTTGCCTACCTGTCGGGACATAGCAATTTTTCTGAATATCTGCACATGCCCTATCTGCCCGGGGTTGGTGAACTGGTGATTTTCTGTTCGGCACTGATTGGTGCGGGACTTGGTTTTTTGTGGTTCAACACCTACCCGGCAAAAGTTTTCATGGGCGATGTCGGTGCCCTCGCAATTGGTGCGGCTCTCGGCGTGGTTGCGATCTCGGTGAGGCAGGAGGTCGTGCTGTTCATCATGGGCGGGCTATTCGTCGTCGAGACACTCTCGGTAATGCTGCAGGTGTGGTCATTCAAGACACGTGGCAAACGTATCTTCCGCATGGCACCGCTGCATCACCACTATGAACTCAAGGGATGGGCAGAACCGACCATCATCGTGCGTTTCTGGATCATCAGTCTGATCCTTGTGCTGGTTGGGCTGGCAACATTGAAAATTCGTTAATGGCAGAGATGTGAATACAGCAATGGCAATAACAGAGGACAACATGGAGGCACCCCGCACGCTGGTCGTTGGACTGGGCGTGACCGGTCTCTCCTGTGTCCGTTATCTGTGTGCACGGGGCGTGTCAGTCGAGGCATGCGACAGCCGGGATATTCCCCCCGGTCTGGCGCAGTTGAAGAGCGACTACCCGAATGTTGTTGTTGCGACAGGTGACTTTAATGCAGAGCAGTTCGCTCGTGCTGAACGCCTGATCGTCAGCCCTGGTGTGCCATTGACTGAATCTGTAATTCGAGACGCGATGGAAGCAGGTGTCGAGGTTATCGGTGATATCGAACTCTTTATTCGCGAAGCAAAAGCACCGATCATCGCGATTACCGGATCAAACGGCAAGAGTACGGTCACCACCTTGCTTGGTGAAATGGCGAAAGTTGCTGGTAAAGGTGTCGCGGTTGGCGGCAACCTGGGTATCCCTGTTCTGGACCTGCTGGATGATACGGCTGAGCTCTACGTGCTGGAGTTATCAAGTTTTCAGCTTGAGCTGGTTCACTCACTGCGAGCCGAGGTTGCTGTTGTCTTGAATCTCTCGGCTGATCACATGGATCGTTATGACAGCTATGCCGACTACGTCGCTGCAAAAGCTGTTGTCTACGCCAAAGCGAAGAATGCTGTCGTCAATTGTGATGACGCCGATGCAGCAGCACTGGCTGAGGAAGAAGAGGTTATCGGCTTTACCACGGCTGAGCCATCAGGCGGCGATTTTGGCTTGCGCTCAATCAATGGGGAAAGCTGGTTGTGCCATGGTGCTGAAGCACTGCTGCCGGTCTCCGGGCTGCGGATTGTCGGACAGCACAATGTTGCCAATGTGCTTGCGGCACTTGCGTTGGGACATGCTGCCGGCCTGCCAATGCAGGCGATGCTTGACGCGGCAAAGCAGTTTCCCGGTCTGCCTCACCGCACCCAGTTCGTTGCCGAAATAAATGGTGTCAGCTGGTATAACGACTCCAAGGGTACCAATGTCGGTGCGGTGGTATCAGCACTGCAAGGGCTTGACCGCAATGATGCGAGCCGCACGGTGTTGATTGCCGGTGGTGACTGCAAGGGAGCATCATTTAACGAACTTGCCGAGATGGCGCCCGCCTATACACGTGCGCTTGTGCTGATCGGGCGTGATGCGCAGCAGATCGCTGACGCGTTACCGGCACAGCTCAATATTCAAAATGCAGGAGACATGGCCGAGGCCGTGGCAGCAGCGTCTGCTGTCGCGCTTCCGGGTGACCGCGTGCTGCTCTCTCCTGCTTGCGCCAGTTTCGATATGTTCAAAAACTATATCGAGCGTGGCGAAGTCTTCATGGCAGAAGTGGGGAGGTTGTTGCAATGATTGCTGTCGCTCAGATCATTCAACAGCGCTTCAAGGAGCCTCCGGCGCTGGATTATCAGCTGCTGGGGGCTGCTTTGACCCTTTTATTTGCTGGTCTTGTGTTTGTTACTTCTGCGACTTTTCATCGCAGTGAGGCGGCGCCATGGTTTTATGCCCAGCGTCACATGATTTCAATCGTGCTTGGACTCGGCGCGGGCCTGGTTACCCTGGCGATACCAATGCGGGAGTGGGAGCGCTGGAGTCCATGGCTGTATGCCTTTGGCCTGCTTCTGCTGGTTATGGTGCTGATACCGGGTGTTGGTCGTGAAGCGAATGGCGCGCGACGCTGGATTCCAATGGGGCCTTTTAACCTGCAGAGCAGTGAGCTCATGAAACTTTTCATGATGATGTTTCTGGCAGGTTACCTGCATAGGCGCGAAAGCGAGGTGGCAAGAAAGGTGTGGGGTTTTATCAAGCCGATCATCCTGTTGATCATGGCCTCGGTGCTGATTCTGTTGCAGCCCGATCTCGGAACCACTTTTGTTCTCATGATGACCGCGCTCGGCATGTTGTGGCTGGCAGGTGTTCCATTGTGGCAGTTCAGTATCATTCTCGCGATGGCTGCTGCTGCCGTGGTAGCACTGATTGTTTTCGAACCATTCCGCTGGGAGCGCATCAAGGCTTTTATTGATCCTTTTGCTGATCCCTTCGACTCAGGCTACCAGTTGTCCAACGCGTTAATCGCATTCGGACGCGGTGAGTGGTTTGGTGTTGGTATCGGAAACGGTATACAGAAACTCTTCTACCTGCCAGAGGCACACAATGACTTTCTGCTTGCGGTGATCGGTGAAGAGCTCGGCATGATGGGTACAGTGGCCGTGATCGCATTTTTCACTTTTATTGCATGGCGTGCGATTCGCATCGCCGTTCTGGCTGAGAAGGCGGGTAACCGATTCTCTGTCTATGTTGCATACGGTTGTGGCCTGTGGATTGGCCTGCAGGGCTTTATCCATATAGCTGTCAATCTCGGCATGATGCCAACCAAGGGTTTGACGCTGCCGCTTATGAGTTACGGCGGCAACAGCATCATCGTTGCCTGTCTCGTAATCGCAATACTGCAGCGTATTCACATGGAAGTGAGTGGCATCGTGTCAGCGCAAAAACCGGTCAAGAGGGAGGGTGCGATATGGCGCAGATTCTCGTAATGGCCGGTGGCACTGGCGGGCATGTTTTTCCTGCACTTGCGACTGCGAAAGAGCTGGTTGCAAGGGGCCACGACGTGACATGGCTGGGTTCGAAGGAGAGTTTCGAATCGCGCCTTGTGCCTGAGCAGGGCATCGAAATCGATACCATTGATATCAAGGGACTGCGCGGCAATGGCATCAAGCGTCTGCTGCTTGCGCCGCTGCAACTGAGCCGTGCACTGTGGCAGGCGATGCGCGTTTTGAAGCATCGCACACCGGATCTTGTTATCGGCATGGGTGGTTTTGCAGCAGCTCCCGGTGGTGTGGCTGCGCGCCTGATGGGGATTCCCCTGCTAATTCATGAGCAGAACGCGATTCCCGGGTTGACCAACAGGCTGCTTTCGAAAATTGCATCACGCGTGTGCCAGGCTTTTCCGGGTGCTTTCGAGGGCGACAAGGTGGAGCTGACCGGCAATCCTGTGCGTCCTGAAATCACAACTTTGGCCGATCCGCAAGAACGATACGACGCACGCGAGGGCAGATTACAGCTGCTTGTCGTTGGCGGATCACTTGGCGCCGCTGCACTGAACAAAACCGTGCCTGCTGCATTGACGCTGATTGATGCCGACAAGCGGCCCGTGGTTCGCCACCAGGCCGGGCGCGACAAGGACGAGGCGGCCGCTGAGAGTTATCGCAGCGCCGGTGTCGATGCCAGTGTTAGCGCATTTATTGATGATATGGCCGAAGCATTTGCATGGGCAGACCTGGTAATTTGCCGTTCCGGCGCCCTGACTGTATCAGAGCTTGCAGCAGCTGGAGTGGCTGCCTGCCTGGTCCCTTATCCGTACGCTGTCGATGATCACCAGACAGCGAATGGCAGCTATCTTGCGGATGCAGGTGCTGCCGAATTGATACAGGAGCGCGACCTGGATGCACAACTTCTTGCGGATTTTATTGCCGCCAGTGACAGAACAAAGCTGAAGAAAATGGCCGTGATTGCCCGACAGCTTGCCAAACCGGATGCAACGTCGCGGGTTGCAACCCTTTGCGAGGAGGTTTTAGGTCATGGCTGATCACCCTGTATTGAATGGACGCACAGCGGAAGCGATGCAGTCGCGCGTCAAACATCTCTACTTTGTCGGTATCGGTGGGTCCGGTATGAACGGCATTGCGCAGGTAATGCTTAACCTGGGTTACAAGGTGTCCGGTTCTGATATTGCCGAGAATAGCCCGGTTAAGCAGCTGCGCGACATGGGGGCGACAATTTATATCGGTCATGCCGCTGAGCAGATCGAGGGCTGTGATGCTGTCGTTGTTTCCAGCGCCATCAAGCAGGATAACCCTGAACTGGTCGCAGCAACAGCGCAGCGAATTCCGGTTGTACCACGTGCTGAAATGCTCGCTGAGTTAATGCGCTTTCGCTACGGTATCGCAGTCGCCGGTACGCATGGCAAAACCACTACGACGAGCCTGGTGGCAAGTATTCTTGCCGAGGGCGACCTTGATCCGACATTTGTTATCGGTGGAAAGCTGAACTCCGCAGGTGCTAATGCACAGCTGGGTGAAAGTCAGTACCTGGTTGCCGAGGCGGATGAGAGCGATGCCTCTTTTCTCTACCTGCAGCCGATGATCTCTATTGTCACCAATATCGACGCAGACCACATGGGGACTTACGGCGGGGATTTTGACCAGCTGCGCCAGACCTTTATCGAGTTCCTCCATCACCTGCCTTTCTACGGTCTTGCGGTGATGTGTATCGATGATGATGAAGTACGCCAGCTGCTGCCGAAAATCACCTGTCCTGTTCTCACTTATGGCGCATCGGATGATGCGGATGTACGTGTCGTCGAGCTGGTGCAGAATGGCATGACGACAAATTTCACAGTTGAACGTGCAGGCCGCGAGCATCTGCAGGTCTCTCTGAACATGCCGGGTGAACACAATGTACTGAATGCACTGGCTGCAATCGCAGTTGCGACAGAGCTCGGTGTTGACGACGAAAGTATTCAGCAGGCACTGACACGTTTCGAAGGTATCGGTCGCCGTTTTCAGATCAGCAAGGTGGCGTGGCGCAATGGTGAAGCGCTGGTGGTCGATGATTACGGCCATCACCCGCGTGAGCTTGCCGCAACCCTGACCGCAGCTCGTGAAGGCTGGCCGGATCACAGAATTGTACTCGCCTTTCAGCCACATCGTTATTCGCGCACACAGGAACAGTTTGATGATTTTGTCGCGGTGCTCTCTTCAACAGACGTGCTGTTGCTCGGTGAAGTCTACGCGGCTGGCGAAACACCGATTCCCGGTGCCGATGGACGTTCCTTGACACGCGCAATTCGTCAGCGTGGTGAGCTGGAACCCATCTTTGTTGAACAGGTAGATGAATTCTCTGACCGGATTGCAGCGGTCATTGAACCGGGTGACCTGATACTGGTCATGGGTGCAGGTGATATCGGCAAGGTTGCAGCCAGTCTGCCTGCGGACCTTGAGGAGTGTGGTGAATGATGCTGCGTGGCGAACTCCAGGAGAATATCTCAATGGGCGACTTCTGCAGCTGGCGCACCGGCGGTGCAGCCAAACGCCTCTACCGCCCGGCAGATGCAGATGATCTTGCGCTGTTCCTCTCGGGCCTGCCTGAAAATGAGCCGCTCTTGTGGGTAGGGCTAGGCAGTAATTTACTTGTACGTGACGGAGGTTTTAACGGCACCGTGATCGTAACGAAGAACAGGCTTCTGGAGATGCGTTTTATGGAGGGCGGCATGCTGCGTGCGGAGGCGGGAGTCACCTGCGCCAAGGTGGCACGTATCTGTGCCCGTGAGGGTTTTACCGGGCTGGAATTTTTTGCCGGCATTCCGGGCACGGTTGGTGGTGCACTGGCAATGAATGCAGGCGCTTTCGGCAGTGAGACCTGGGAACATGTCGAGGCCGTCGAAACCATTGACAGACAAGGCCAAATCCATCGGCGTTCACCGGATGAGTACCGTGTTGCTTACCGTCATGTTGAGGGTAAACAGGATGAATGGTTCCTGGCTGCAGAATTTTTTCTTGAGAATGGTGATGTTGATGAGGCGCAGGAGAAGATTCGTGTGTTGCTCGATAAGCGCTCGGCAACACAGCCGACCAACCAGCCAACTTGCGGTTCGACTTTCCGCAATCCCGACAATGATTTTGCTGCGCGTCTTATCGAAGAGGCAGGCCTCAAGGGATTCGCTATCGGCGGTGCCGTGGTCTCGGAAAAACATGCAAATTTCATAGTTAACCAGGGTGACGCAACGGCTGCTGATATTGAACAGTTGATTGCGCACGTGCAGACAACGGTTGAGGAACTGAACGGTATTCAATTGGTTCCGGAAGTCCATGTAGTGGGAGACCCATCATGAGCCAGATCAGCGCAGAACAGAAACGGGCACTCGGAAAAGTTGCAGTGTTGATGGGTGGCACGGCTGCCGAACGTGATGTGTCACTGGTTAGTGGTTCAGCGGTTCTTGCCGGGCTTCAAAACAAGGGTGTTGATGCACATGGCATCGATGTCACCGGGCCGGAGAGTTTGTCACATCTGATAGATGGCGGCTTTGATCGTGTCTTTATCGTTCTGCACGGCCGTGGCGGTGAGGATGGCGCCATGCAGGGTGCGCTGGAGACTCTCGCATTGCCCTATACGGGAAGCGGTGTACTCGGATCTGCGATCGGAATGGATAAGTACCGTACCAAGCTGTTGTGGAATGCACTCGGTTTGCCGACACCGGCTTATCGCATGGTACGCAAGGCAGCAGACCTGGATGCAGTCGCCGAACTGGATTTTCCACTGATGGTCAAACCTGCCCAGGAGGGCTCAAGTATCGGCATGGCGAAGGTTACCTCTGCAGACCAGTTACGTGGTGCCTGGGAGGCAGCAGCTGAATACGATGACAATGTATTGATTGAGCAATGGATAACCGGCAGTGAGTACACGGCTGCCGTTGTTGGTGATGAGGCAATGCCTGTGATTCGCCTTGAAACCGATAGTGATTTTTATGACTACGAAGCGAAGTACGAGTCGGATGAAACGCGTTACCTGATTCCCTCCGGTCTTTCTGATGAGAAGGAGATGGAAGCACAGAAGCTGGCCCTCGAGGCCTACAGTGCTGTCGGTGCCAGTGGCTGGGGACGCGTTGACCTGATGATGGATGAGTCAGGAAATTTCTGGCTTCTCGAAGTGAACACTGTTCCGGGTATGACAAGCCATAGTCTTGTGCCGATGGCAGCACAGGCGAAAGGGGTAGATTTTGACTCTCTCGTGGTACGTATTCTTGAGCAGACACTAGACAATGCCAGTGAGGTGAATGCATGACCGCGACGCGTAAACGCAAGGTATCGCGCAAAGTCAAAGCGCCGCCGCGCAAGCCGATCGAGTGGCGTCGCCACCTGCGCTTCATGCTGGTCGTTATTAGCGTGCCGGCTATCGCGTATGCAGCCCTGTTCGTCTATCAGGAAGTTGCCGAGCGTATGCAGTTACCGATTACCGAGGTGATTGTTGATGCGCCAAGCAAGCAGCTCGACAGTGATGCGATCAAGCAGGCAGTAGCACCGGCAATTGCCGATGGTTTCCTTTCCGTGGATGTGCACGAGGTACAACAGCGCGTTCTCGAGGTGCCCTGGATTGCGGTTGCGAGTGTACGCCGAATCTGGCCCGGTACCCTGGTGATACGAGTCGAACAGCATCGCCCGAAAATACGCTGGGGCGCGACAAAGCTGATCAGCCTCAAGGGCGTACTTTATGAGCCGCCGGACATGCTTGACTACATGCACTTTGCGCGGCTTAACGGTGATGACACCTACCACACGCTTGTGTATCAGAAATACCAGGAGCTGGGCAAGAGATTTAAATTGTACGGAGAGATCGAATCACTCAGCCGTAGCAGCAGGGGAGGCTGGAGCATGATCCTTGATAGCGGACTGGCTATCGTGCTTGGCAGCAGTGAGGTTGACGCCCGGGTCGATCGTACCCTGAGATTTATGCGTCACTTCAGCGATCAACTGGCATCGCTGAGCCGGATTGATGCACGTTATTCAAATGGAGTAGCCGTGGAGCTCGACTTGCAGGATTACGAACAGAATATTTCAGAGGAAACTACATCATGAGCAAACGTGGCGACAGCAAGCTGATTGTTGGTCTTGATATAGGAACCTCGAAGATCGTCGCTCTTGTTGGTGAGATTCGTGATGACGCTGAGATCGAGATCATCGGTATCGGCACACATCCGTCCAGCGGACTGAAAAAGGGTGTTGTCGTGAATATCGAATCAACCGTCAGCTCTATTCAGCGTGCCGTGGAAGAGGCCGAGTTGATGGCGGGTTGTGAAATTCACTCTGTCAACGCTGGCATTGCCGGTAGCCACGTCAAGAGCCTTAATTCACATGGTGCGGTTGCGATCAAGGATGGTGAGGTGACCCAAAGTGATGTTGATCGCGTCATCGATGCAGCACAGGCGGTTGCCATCCCGGCTGATCAGAAGATGCTCCATATCCTGCCGCAGGAATTCATTATCGATGACCAGGAAGGTGTGAGTCAGCCTGTCGGTATGTCGGGCGTGCGTCTTGAGACACGCGTGCACATGGTTACCGGCGCGGTCAGTGCTGCACAGAATATCGAGAAGTGTGTCAGGCGTTGTGGTCTTGAAGTTGACGACCTGATTCTTGAGCAGCTTGCTTCGAGTTACTCGGTACTTTCGGATGACGAGAAAGAGCTTGGCGTATGCCTGGTTGATATTGGAGGGGGTACGACAGATATCGCCGTGTTTACCGAGGGTGCGATCCGTCACACCGCGGTGATTCCAATTGCGGGCGACCAGGTGACCAATGACATAGCAGTTGCATTGCGCACACCGATGCCAAACGCCGAGGCGATCAAGATGCGTTATGGCTGTGCACTGCGACAGTTGGCGGCAGCTGACGAGACCATAGAGGTTCCGAGTATCGGTGACCGCCCACCACGGCGTCTTTCCCGTCAAACGCTGGCAGAGGTCATCGAGCCACGTTACGAGGAGCTGCTTCAGCTGATCCAGGTGGAGCTGCGTCGCAGTGGTTTCGAGCCACGACTGGCTGGCGGAATCGTTATGACAGGTGGCAGCTCCAAGGTTGAAGGACTGGTGGATCTTTCTGAAGAGATTTTTCACATGCCGGTACGACTGGGAATACCCCAGCATGTTACCGGCATGTCTGAAGTAGTGAGTAATCTAATTCACGCAACTGGCGTGGGATTACTCTTGTTTGGGCACCGGGAGGAGACAGCGCGCATCAAGGATGCGCCTTCGCCTTCGGGTGCAAAAGGTGTCTGGGGCCGTATGAAAAGCTGGTTCCAGGGTAATTTTTGATGCTGGTGTGGAGAAGTCGGGAAGAGTTTTCCGGCACACCATCAGGCATCGTTAACGGGCGTGGAGAGAGAATATGTTTGAGATAGTAGATAGCTACTCGCAAGAGGCGGAGATCAAGGTTATTGGCGTAGGTGGCGGTGGCGGTAACGCCGTGTCATACATGCTGCAGGCATGCCTTGAAGGGGTCGATTTTATTTGTGCCAACACTGATGTACAGGCACTCAATAAAAGCGGCGTTGCAACACAGTTGCCGATTGGTACCAGCCTGACCAAGGGGCTGGGAGCCGGTGCAAACCCACAGGTTGGACACCAGGCTGCGCTTGAAGATAAGGAGCGCATCAAGGAACTGCTGCACGGCGCGGACATGGTATTTATTACCGCAGGCATGGGTGGTGGTACCGGAACCGGGGCGGCACCAGTAGTTGCCGAGGTTGCGCGTGACATGGGTATCCTGACAGTCGCCGTGGTCACAAAGCCTTTCGGTTTCGAAGGCAAGAAACGCATGACTATTGCGGAGGCAGGCATTGAGGAGCTGCGCAAGCATGTCGACTCACTGATCACCATTCCCAATGAGAAACTGCGTGAAGTGTTGGGCTCCAACATGTCACTGCTGGACGCATTCAACTCTGCAAACGATGTGCTGCTCAATGCGGTACAGGGTATTGCCGAGCTGATTACCAAGCCTGGCCTGATCAACGTGGACTTTGCCGACGTTAGAACCGTAATGTCGGAGATGGGTATCGCGATGATGGGTAGTGGTGCTGCATCCGGTGAGGACCGTGCACGTGATGCTGCGGAAATTGCCCTGCAGAGTCCACTTCTCGAGGATATCGACCTCGCAGGTGCAAAGGGTGTGCTGGTTAACATCACCGCAGGACTCGATCTGTCAATTGGTGAGTTCGACGAGGTTGGTGTGACCGTTAAGGATTATGCAGATGAAGATGCAACTGTTGTTGTTGGGACTGTTATCGACCCTGACATGCAGGACGAACTGCGTGTAACGGTTGTTGCTACAGGACTCGGTGGCAAGACCAAGGGAGCTCACACGCCAGTTCTGAAAACGATTGAAGTGCCCACTGAACAGAGAATGCCACAGAGAGCTGTGGGATCTGATCTTGAAGCCGGAGCTGACGCTGTTGCCGGTAATATGTCAGGTAGTACACCTGCAGAGGGAAGCAGTCCGTACGCGGGCCTTGATGAGCCGACAGTGATTCGTCGTCAACATGAGGCACAGAGTCGTCCGGTAGATGCGCAGGATGCACTTGATCAGAATGATATGGATTACCTGGATATCCCGGCTTTTCTGAGGCGCCAGGCGGACTAACAGATGTCACATCCGTGAGGATGTGTGTTGATGCAAACAGCATGCTCTCCACACGCTGATTTGCATGAGGGTTTTCTGCCCTCAGTATGAAACGCCCGTGGGAGGCCGCTGATGCGCTTGCTAGCGTGTCAGCGGCCTGACCTCAGGAGTCGCTGACTTCAACGTGGTGAATCTTTACCAGACCAGGTATGGCCAATCACTTCCAGCGCTCTGCCGCATCCGAGTCTGTCTCCCTCGCATCTACCCAGTGGCTGCCTGATGCAGTTTCCTCTTTTTTCCAGAAGGGTGCTTTTGTCTTCAGGAAATCCATGATGAATTCACATGCTGAAAAGGCATCGCCACGATGCGCACTGGCAGTTGCAACAAAAACGATCTGGTCGCCAGGCATCAGTTTACCGACACGATGAATGACCATCGCATCGATCAGCTGCCAGCGTTCAATCGCCTGCTCAAGAATCTCCTGAAGGGATTTTTCCGTCATGCCGGGGTAGTGTTCAAGAGTCATTGAAGAGACTTTGTCTCTGAGGTTGAGGTCACGGACTAGCCCGGTAAATGTTGCGACTGCGCCTATCTCGGTACGTGCCTGTTGAAAGCGACGCACTTCAACGCCAATATCAAAATCCTCATGCTGTATGCGAACGGAGCCTGGCATCTTTAACCGCCAGTGACCGGAGGAAAGAAAGCAATTTCATCACCATCTGCAGGCTGAGAGTCGAGTGATCCCATGGTGTGATTGAGCGCCACCATCAGCTTGCCGTCCGATAGTGTAGACTGCCATGGCTCACCACGCTGCTTAAGCGTTTCAACAAGGTCTCGCACCGTATTGAAACCGCTATCAAGCACCTCTTCACGACACTCGAGCTCTTCTGCGAGCCGGGCAAAGTAGCATACCTTGATCATTTTATCTCCCAAAGCCAATGGCAGAAATAGTATATCAGCCGCCACCCTCGCGCCACTCGGTAATGCGAAATGAAGCTGGGTGGCGGTTATCGCTGGTTGTTAGAGGCAGGCTGTTTCGAGACCGGGCTTAGCGGCTAACAGCAGCAGACACATCGCCCGAAGAATTCACATGGCTAACTGGAAGAAAGCGCTCGCTGCGCGCCAAGGAGAGAGAATCGAAGGCGCGTCCCCGGTAGCCACTAGGCGAGACTGTTTTTCTGACGTGCGCCAGCGCCAAAGGAAAAATAAAGTGAGCATCCGACAGTGGCGTCAGCTATTTGAGGG
>NZ_MPRK01000021.1 GCF_002021095.1 Solemya elarraichensis gill symbiont
CAGATCAGGATCAATTGGACCGTAATTAATCCGTCTGCGCTGAACCAGTGTCAGGCCGTAGAGAGTCACCTTCTCGTATGTGCCGACCTGTCCGCGCTTTTTCTGCCAGTGTGGTTCAGAGTAACTTCGCTTGAGCAGGTGCCCCGCCATCGATTCGATCCATTGCGGTTCGACAGAGGCAACACCACGGGCATACAGGCGTGTTGTCTCAACCAGCTCCGCGGCCACGACCCACTTGGGGCGTTTCTTGAATACACCCGAGCCGGGAAAGAGATGAAAACGGCTGTTCCTTGCTCCAAGATAATCCATCTCCTTGCCACTGTGACGAAAACCGATATGTGACAACAGGCCGGAGAGTATCGCCTTGTGTATCTCCTCGTAACCCGCTTCTGCCATATTCTCCTTATAACTCATCTCGTGCATCTGGCCACGCAGTTGGTGATGAATATCAAACCACTCCTGCACGCGTGTCGATGAGAGATAACGATCACGGCAATGATTATTGAACTTGCGCCTGCTGAGATGACGCTTCTGTTCCTCAAGATGTCTCCACAGATTGAGTATGGCCATGTAATCTGAAAGCTCGTCCTGGAAGAGTGCGTGTGCTTCATCCGAGGCCTGCTGTTTCTCCAGCGGGCGCATGCGCGGATCCTGTACCGACAGGGCGGCAGCAATCACCAGCAATTCGTTGAGACAATGCGTATGTGCCGCCTCAAGCAGCATGCGTCCGATACGCGGATCCACCGGCAAGCGCGCCAGCTGTTTGCCGATTCTTGTCACCTTGCGATCAGGTGTCACAGCACCGAGCTCGCTGAGTACAAGATAGCCATCCTTGATCAGGCGGTTGTCTGGCGCATCGATAAAGGGAAAGCCCTCTATCTTGCCGACACCCATCAACTGCATCTGCAGAATGACAGAGGCGAGATTGGTTCGCGGGATCTCCGGCTCGGTGAACTCACGCCGCGATTCGAAATCATCTTCACTGTAGAGGCGAATACAGATGCCTTCGGCGACACGTCCGCAACGTCCCTTGCGCTGGTTGGCCGATGCCTGCGAGACTCGCTCGACCGGTAATCGCTGCACCTTGGAACGATGGCTATAACGACTGATGCGGGCAAAGCCGGTATCAACCACGTGGCGAATCCCCGGAACCGTCAGCGAGGTTTCAGCGACATTGGTTGAGAGAATGATGCGTCTGAGCCCTGACGGATTGAATATCTTTGACTGCTCGGCCGGGCTCAGGCGGGCATACAGGGGTAACACTTGCGTGTTATCCATATGATGTTTTCTAAGCGTCTCGGCAGTTTCGCGTATCTCTCGCTCACCGGATAGGAAGACCAGTACATCGCCGCGATCCTCACACGCCAGTTCATCAAGTGCATCGACAATCGCCTGCTGCACCCCTTCGTCACGCTCTGCAGTGCCTTGCTCTTC
This sequence comes from Solemya elarraichensis gill symbiont, assembly GCF_002021095.1. Classification (GTDB taxonomy): domain Bacteria; phylum Pseudomonadota; class Gammaproteobacteria; order Chromatiales; family Chromatiaceae. The sequence continues at coordinate 1,435 of NZ_MPRK01000021.1, forward strand.
TTCAGGTGGCTGGTAACGCACCTCGACAGGCCAGGTACGGCCCGACACCATGATGATGGGCGCTTGATCAAAATGTTCTGAGAAGCGTTCGGGATCAATCGTGGCTGAAGTGATAATCAGCTTGAGATCAGGACGCTTTGGCAACAGGCGTTTCAGATAACCAAGCAGAAAATCGATATTGAGTGTGCGCTCGTGCGCCTCGTCAATAATCAGCAGGTCGTATTGGTTGAGCCATGGGTCCTGCTGTATCTCTGCCAGCAGGATTCCATCCGTCATCAGCTTGATGCGCGTATGCGTCTGCAGGTGATCCTTGAAACGCACACGATAGCCAACCAGTTGTCCGGACTCGGTATTGAGTTCGGACGCGATACGCGATGCCAGGCTGCGTGCAGCTATACGTCGTGGCTGCGTATGGCCGATACGTCCGTAATGGCCATAACCCAGTTCAAGACAGATCTTCGGCAACTGGGTTGATTTTCCGGAACCCGTCTCGCCACATAGAATCGTGACCTGGTTTTCCCGGATGGTTTTGCTGATCTCATCAACACGCTGAGCAACCGGCAGATCAGCCGGATAATTTAGATCAAATTCTGTTTGCAGACGCTGTGATGCAATTGCTGCAGAGGCATTGACTTCCTTCGTCAGCTTTAATACGGCATCACTATCAAGAGAACCGCTTTGTTGTAATTTTTGCAGGGCATGCGAACGCCTGCGAAGGCGGTAGCGATCCGTCAGCAGACATGCGTTGAACTGTTTTTGATCGGGTAACTTCACTGAAACGAAAGAGGTGAATAACAGAGGCCCCGTGCAAGAGAGAGGAGCCAAGAATGAAAAAACCCCCGACCAACGAATTGGTCAGGGGTTTTCTTATGTCATGCGATTAAAGCGGGACGACATTATTGGCACATGGGCCTTTCTGTCCTTCACCAACTTCAAATTCAACCTTCTGACCTTCATTCAAAGTGGCATAACCAGAGACTTTGATTTCAGAATGGTGAACAAACAGATCCTTTCCACCATCATCAGGTGTAATGAAACCAAAACCTTTGTCCGCGTTAAACCACTTTACCGTACCTTGACTCATTTTCAATATCCTACTGTTGCTAATGTTTGTGAATCGCAAAAAGCATTTTCTGACGACTCTAAAAAAATTGTCTTCCAACATTTCGTCAGTGACAATCATTAGTATCTTACACTGCTAAGTCGCCAAGTTCTTGTGAATATTTGATTAAAACCGGTTTTTTTCGCAAAAACAGGAAAAAAAGCCCATTATTCAGCCACATCACGCTGTTTCAGGCGCCATAACTGGTAGTCGATCGTCTCTTTGTACCCTCGACGGTTAATATAATTTAGCACGCCCCACATACGATAAAACTGCACAATAGAGTCAACTCGCATCACCTCGCTGCCCTTTTCATCAAAGAAAAGAATCGTTGGCAAGTGGAAAATCCCCAGTTCATCGGCCCATTCGCGAGCAGTGGTTTTTTTGCCGGATGGAGTCGTCACTGCATCGTTGCTGGCAATATTCACCTGCACGACATCCATCTGCTCGAGCTCTACTATTAGGCTGTTATCGTTCAATGGTCCTGAATGCAACAGGTCACAGGCGTGGCAATTTCCCTGTTCAAGGAACACCGCAAGTGGTTTGTCTGCAGGCTTTTCTTTTCGCGACAACTCCAGTGGTGGAGGCGTAAAAAAATCACGTTCTGTCAGGCCGCCCTCCTGGAAGAAGGCACCGGGTTCAGCGCGCGCCAGGTATTCACGGAAAGTCTCGCTCTTGTAGAACTCACCAACAACATATTTCAGTGCGGCCCTGAACTTGTATGGCGGATAGAAACCACGCAGGCGGAACACCTTTTCACCTTCGCGGTTATAAAAAATCAGTGAGGGGGTAAAGTTGACCTCGTACTTGATCGAGAAATCACGTTCGGTGTACTCGTTGCCGTCCGTATCCGTAATATCCTCGATGCCCCAGATATCAATGGGCAGGACGTCAAAGTTCTTCTGCATGTAGGCCTTGATATCGGGTGTACCTAGATCAATGCTGAGAAACTGTTCGCAGTAGCTGCAACGCTTCTGGCCGAAGTAGACTACGATTCCCTGCTTACCGTTTGCCAACGCATCTTCGAGATCGTCACCGAGGTCGCCGGACGGCAGCACGAACCAGTCAGGGTACTTCAGGGGCTCTTCGAGTTGGGTATCGTCAAAGGCGTAACTGTCGTCTGTTGCAGCAAACAGCAATCCGGGTAACAGCAACATAAGCAACAGCAGTATGAAAAGGGTCAGCCCCGTCCCAGCCTGGCATTGTTGATCCTGCTGCCTGTTACCTTTCACATTGAACCTCGGGAGCCTCTGATTAAGTCTGGATAAAGAGATTGCCGATCAGAATGCGTCAGTTCGAGGCGCAGATCGCACGTAATAGCAGCGCTATTGCGAAGATTTGCAACGAAGAAATGGTGCATTCTGGCGGCAAGGTCGAAATTCATGACTTGATCAGAGGCTCCCTTAATGACCTCCGCCCTTCAGGGCCGAGCGCTTGACGACGAAAACATTTTTCGCCTTGCCGGCTTCAAGGATCGGCATACCGTAGATAGGACTTGATGTGTCGTCCTTCGCGGCAGGGTTCACCACATCATTCGCGCCAACAACAAGAACCACATCGGCAGTAGAGAACTCGGGATTGATTTCATCCATCTCAAGCACATTGTCATAAGGAATATCCGCCTCAGCGAGCAGAACATTCATGTGGCCCGGCATACGTCCGGCAACCGGATGGATAGCAAATTTAACCGGCACATCACGTGCCTCAAGCTGCTCCATCAACTCTTTCATCGCATGTTGCGCCTGGGCAACCGCCATACCATAACCGGGAACGATGATGACCTTGTTGGCATCTTCCATCCAGTAGACCGCATCTTCAATCGCAGCGGCCTTGACGCCCTTCTCAGCAGCCTCACCGACGGCACTTGGCGCATCACCGGACTCGCTACCGAAACCACCGAAGACGACATTCCAGATTGAACGGTTCATCGCACGGCACATGATATAAGAGAGGATCGCACCGGAAAATCCAACCAGTGCACCAACGATGATCAACAGGTGGTTCTGCAGTGTAAAACCGGTCGCCGCCGCAGCCCATCCAGAATAGGAGTTGAGCATCGAAACAATAACGGGCATATCTGCACCACCGATCGGAATGATCAGTGTAAAACCGAGAATGAATGCAAGCAGCGTCATCAAGGCAAGAGAGGTCATGCTTTCGGTAAGGGCAAAATGAACACCCAGTGCAATAGTCGCAATGGCGATCGCCGCATTGACTGCATGCTGGCCCATAAAGTGAACCGGCTTGCCGGAGATAATACCCTGCAGCTTGCCAAACGCGATTACTGAACCTGAAAAGGTGATAGCACCAATGATAATGCCAGCTGAAAGTTCGCCCATCAGCACGCCATTGAGCAGCTCCGCTTCGCGCTTGTTGATAAAGGTTCCGATCGCCACCAATACAGCTGCCATACCGACAAAGCTGTGCAGTGCCGCGACCAGCTGCGGCATATCTGTCATCTTGATACGCATCGCAAGGATGGATCCGATCACCGCGCCACCGACAACACCGGCAAGAATGAACCCGTATGACTGGACCTCGCTGCCGAACAGGGTTGCGCCAATCGCAATCGCCATACCGGCCATGCCGAGATAGTTACCACGCCTGGCCGATGCGGGATGGGTCAATCCTTTAAGTGCGAGTACAAAAAGCACTGCGGAAACAAGATAGGCTATCGCCTGAAAATTAACTGAAATCTGCATCATCAAGCTCCCTTATTTCTTGTCCTTGCGGAACATCGCAAGCATTCTGTTGGTGACAAGAAAACCGCCAAAGACGTTAATCGAGGCGAGCAGGACAGCAAAGAAACCGATGATTTCAGCCGTTGTACTGACTGACTCAAGTCCGGTGACCAGCAGGGCACCAACAATCACGATTCCTGAAATGGCATTGGTCAAAGCGACCAGCGGCGTATGCAACGAGGGTGTTACTCCCCATACGACGTAATAGCCAATGAAACAGGAGAGCACAAATACATAAAGTGCAACCAGTGTGTCAGGCATGGGAACAGTCTCCGAAATCTATAATCCAATCACTCATCATTTTTTCATTCTCTTTCATCAGGCCTGGCGAACTTGGGCAGCCTGTGTAATCTCGTCTTCCTCAAAATCATTGAAGACAAGTTGTCCCTCTTTCTCCTCGACCATGATCTGAACCAGGTTAAAAAGGTTCTGCGCGTAGAAATTACTCGCGTCTGTCGACATCATCGAGGGGTAATTCGTGTGTCCGACGAGAATCACACCATGCTTCTCGACAACCTTGTCGGCCTCGGTCAACTGGCAGTTACCACCATTACCCGCAGCCAGGTCCACGATCACGGAACCCTCGCGCATGCGCTTGACGACTTCATTTGGAATAAGAACGGGTGCCGGTCGGCACGGGATCAGGGCGGTAGTAACTATCACATGCGCCTTGGCCAATTCGTCCGAGAGCAGTTCCTGCTGGCGCTGCTTGGCTTCATCCGAGAGTTCCTTCGCGTAACCCCCGGTACCTTCACCGCTCTCGCCAACATCGATCTCAATCCACTTGGCGCCCAGTGATTCAACCTGTTCCCTCGTTTCGGGACGAACATCGTAGGCATATACATCTGCACCCAGTCGTCGCGCGGTTGCAATCGCCTGCAGCCCCGCAACACCTACACCCAGAACCACGAGTCGTGCTGGCTTGGCGGAACCGGCCGATGTCATCATCAAAGGCAGAAAACGGCGGAAACGCGCAGCTGCTTCAACCACGGCACGGTAGCCCGCGATATTACTTTGCGACGATAGCGCGTCCATTGACTGCGCCCTGGAAATACGCGGAATATGCTCCATTGCAATTGGCGTAATATCCTTGGTAAGCAATTTCGCAAGCGTGCCATCATCCTCGCAATTTTCGAGGTGACTGACATAAACATTCTTTTCCGCCATCATCTCAACGTCATCCATCAACGGACGACGCACGGACAGAATCAGATCTGCTGAGAGTGCGGTCTGACGATCAACCAGCTCCACGCCCGCTTCAAGATATTCATCATTATGGAAATGTGCAGCCTCACCGGCACCTGTCTCCACTTGCACAGTGAAGCCCTTGCCGATCAGTTTTTTTGCAATTGCCGGGGTTGTTGCAACACGGCTCTCGCCGGTGCGAGTCTCTTTAATTACGCCTATTTTCATCGCGCTCTTGTCTGGTTTTAATGACAGAAAATCAGATTATTATGCGGACTCGTAGCGCACAGCACAAGCGATGCAGAATCAAACAGCCCCCCATGACCCAATTAAATAGTTTTATAACTTTGCCTGAAGGCCCCTGATAGTTCTGATGATTCGCAGTATGCTAAGATAATTGTCATTGAGTCACTGTCGACAAACTGTGTAATAAACCCATGTCAGAAACCAGGCGTCTACCCTATTTCCCCATCTCCTTCTTTTCAATGATCATGGGCCTTGCCGGCTACACGCTGGTATGGATGCAATGCGAGGAACTCAAGCTCTACCCGATTTTTCCTTCCGAATACCTGGCCGTGCTTGCACTCGGTCTGTTTCTGGTACTGCTGTCAATTTACGTGGCAAAAGCAGTCAAGCATCCCGACAAGGTGCGGGCCGAGTTGCATCACCCGGTGATGCTGAGCTTTTTCCCGACCATATCAATCAGCCTGATCCTTATAGGTACCATGCTGGCACTGTGGTTTCCGAAAACAGCTTTCTATATCTGGACTACCGGCGCAGTGCTGCAATTGATACTGACGCTCTATATTCTCTCGAAATGGATCCACCACGACCATTTTGAAATCCACCACATCAGTCCTGCCTGGTTTATTCCAGTAGTGGGCAACATTCTCGTGCCCCTGGCTGGCATCCAGTATGCACCGATCGAGCTCAACTGGTTCTTCTTCAGTATCGGCCTGCTGTTCTGGATCGTGCTGTTTACCATCATCATGTACCGCATGATCTTCCACCACCCAATGCCGGAAGCGCTATTGCCGACGTTGTTCATTATCATTGCACCACCGGCTGTGGGCTTTGCTGCCTACCTCAACCTGAGCCCGGAACTGGACAACTTCGCACGTATCCTTTACTACAGCGCGCTATTCCTGACCATGCTGCTATTGTCGCAGGGCCTGCGCTTTCTGCGCCTGCCGTTCACGCTCTCCTGGTGGGCCTATTCATTTCCGCTCGCCGCAATCACTATCGCAACCTTCGCCATGTACGAGGAGACAGGCACACGTGCTTTTCTCGCTATCGGCTACGCGTTACACCTGTTGTTGACTGCGGTTATCGCGACGCTCTTGCTGCGCACTTTTCTCGCTGCACGTCGCGGAGAGATCTGCCGTCCACCGCAAATGTAGGTAATCTAATCCCGGCACGGATCATGGTTGATCTTTAAGCTGCCGGGAGTGATCCTATACGCAATTTGAATCACTTCACCTTCAGCACATGCGCCCAGCCCAGCTAATAACAGTTCTCGAACAGGAATTCACAAGTACCAGTGAAGGCCACCACACCCCTGTCATGTTGTGGGGACCGCCGGGTGTCGGCAAGAGCCAGATGGTGGCGCAGATTGGCGAGAGGCACCAAGTGCCCGTGGTCGATATACGTCTCTCACAGATGGAGCCGTCCGACCTGCGTGGCATTCCATTCAGAAATGATGAACTGGTCGAGTGGGCAATTCCTGCCATATTGCCCTGCGCGGAGCGCCACGGAGAAGCCGGCATCCTGTTTCTAGACGAGATCACCTCGGCACCACCGAGTGTTTCGGCTGCAGCCTACCAGCTGATTCTCGACCGGCGCCTGGGCGAATACAAGGTACCGGATGGCTGGGCAATTTTCGCTGCCGGTAACCGCCAGGGCGACAGGGGTGTTACCTATACAATGCCTGCTCCACTGGCGAATCGTTTCTCGCACTTCGAAGTTGATGTCAATCTGGATGACTGGGTGCACTGGGCCTACGAGAACAGTATGGACGAACGCGTTATCGGCTTTTTACGCTTCCGTCCCGAACTGCTGTTCGACTTTGATCCGGCGCACAACCCGGTTGCTTTCCCCTCCCCCCGTTCATGGGAGTTTGCGCATCGTGCCCTGCAGAAATTCGATCGCCATCCGCAACTGCTCCAGGGGGCGCTGCAGGCCTGTGTCGGACCTGCTGCCGGTGTTGAACTCACTGCTTTCGTCAACAGCCTGGAGCAGATGCCCGACCTCGATGCCATCGTCAAGGGCGAGGAGAACGGTGTTCCACAAGAGATCGATCTGCAGTATGCCGTCGCCGCAGCACTAGTCGGACGTGCCATCAAGGCACAACGCTCGGCAGATGCAGCTATCGTCATCGGTCATATTCTCGATTATGCGAACCGCTTCCCGCAACGGGAAATGGGGGTCATGCTGGTTTCCGACTTGCATCGCGCCATCGGCGAATCCCTCTTCCAGGTACCCCAGTTCAGTGAGTGGGCGACGGCAATTGCCGATGTCATGCTCTACCAGTAAAGGCTCCTGAGAATGCTTGATACCCAAGCAGTCGAAACCAGGCTTGTCGCCGCACGCACCCGGCTGATTATTGACAAGCCATTCCTCGGCGCACTGGTTCTTAGACTGCCACTGAAAACTGCAAACGCATCCTGGTGTCCAACTGCGGCAACAGATGCAAAGCACTTCTACTACAACGCCGAATATATCAATAACCTGTCACTTGAACAGACGCAGTTCATCCTTGCGCACGAGGCCTTGCACTGCGCGCTGCGCCACTTTGCACGACGCGGGCATCGCGTCATACATCGCTGGGATCTCGCCTGCGACTTCGCCATCAATCCCCTGCTGATGGCAGACGGCCTGACGCCACCGCCGGAAGCACTCTACATTCCACAATATGAAGGCATGACAGCAGAAGAGATCTACCCGCTTCTTGAAGAGGATGATGACAGGGAGACGATGGACCAGCATCTCTATGACAGCAGCGAAAATGACGCCGGTGGCGATCCGGATGGTGAAGGCATGGACAGCCCACCTCCACCATCCCAACGCCAGCAGCAACAGCAGAATGGCGGCAAGCAGCATGAGAGAGATGATAACGAGGCCGGAGGTTCGACACCGTCCGGCATGGGTGACCACCCTGAAAGTGCTCCGGGAGACAGTGCCGACACACCTCCGCCACCACTGACAGAACAGGAGAAAGAGACTCTTGATGTCCAGTGGCAGCAGCGTACTGCCGGTGCAGCCCAGCAAGCACTGCAGGCCGGTAAACTGGGTGGAGTGCTGGCACGCATGATCGATCACCTGCTGCAGCCGCAACTGCCATGGCGCATGCTGCTTGCACGTTACATATCGATGCTGGCACGTGATGATTTCAGCTACATGCGACCATCAAGGCGTGAAGGTGACGCTATATTGCCATCACTGCGAAGTGCGCAGGTAGACCTGGTCGTCGCCATAGACACCAGTGGCTCGCTCAAGGCGAAAGAGATCGCAGAATTCATGTCGGAAGTCGATGCCCTCAAGGGACAGGTACGCGCACGATTGACCCTGCTACCGTGCGACGCCTCGATTGCCGAGGATGCGCCCTGGGAGTATGAACCCTGGGAAGAGTTCAAGCTCCCCGAGAAATTACATGGCGGTGGCGGAACCGACTTTCGCCCCGTCTTCAAATGGCTTGAAAACCACGGGCGCCAACCCGACCTGCTGCTTTACTTTACCGATGCGGAAGGGGAATTCCCTCCGCTACCACCTGCCTATCCGGTGATATGGCTGGTTAAAAACAAGACCCCTGTTCCATGGGGAGAGCGCATCCAGTTGAACTGAGTGCATCTCGCACCTGTCATAGACAATATGAAAATGATCAAACCACTTCTTACCATTCTGCTTTTCAGCTGGACATTGCATCCAGCCCTGGCTCTCGACTACTCACTGCCAGACATGGGAGAGTCATCCGGCGCCTACCTGAGCACAGTACAGGAACGCAAGCTGGGACGTGCATTCATGCGCTATGTCCATGCGAACGCCAACGTGGTCAAGGATCCGATGCTGACCGGCTATTTGCAGTCACTCGGAGACCGGCTTGCCAGCAAGGCACAGCTGGGAGCAGGAAGCTTCAACTTCTTTCTTGTCGATGACATGCTGATCAACGCCTTTGCCGGTCCGGGAGGTTACATCGGTGTACACACGGGGCTGGTTCTCGAGGCGGAGACTGAAGATGAGCTGGCAGCAGTGGTTGCCCACGAGATTGCACATGTCAGCCAACGACACATCGCGCGCATGGTGCAGGAAGCTGAACAGATGGCTCTGCCGGCAGCCGGTATGTTACTCGCCGCAATCCTGGTTGGTGCCGCAACCGGTGGAGCTGGAGCAATGGCGATGGCAGCCGGTGGACAGGCAGCATTGCTGCAGAAACAGATCAATTTCACGCGTGCCAATGAACGCGAAGCCGATAATATCGGCATTCAGATTCTGTCAAAGTCGAAGCATGACACACGTGCCATGGCCACTTTTTTCCAGCGCCTCGGACGCGCCACCAACTCAGGCGGCGTCACTTTGCCAGAGTTTCTCCTGTCGCATCCGGTGACTGCAGACCGCACTGCTGATGCATTAGCACGTGCAGAAAAATACCCGTTCCGCCAACAGCATAACGACTTTGATTTTCAGCTATTCAGGGCAGCAATCAGGGCGGAGCAGTTTTCCAGCGGCAAGAGTGCCGCCAAACACTTCAGCTCAACACTGCGCGACGGGCGCTATCGCAGCGAGGATGCTGAGCGCTACGGACTGGTGTTGGGCCTAATGCGCAGCAGAAAATATTCAGAGGCGCGCAAGGAACTCCGCACGCTACTGTCAAAACACGCACGCAACCCGATGATTCGCGCAACCAGTGCACGCCTGTGGCTCAAGCAGGGAAACAGGCAGAAAGCGGTATCAACAGCTAAACAGGCACTTACAAGCAAGCCTGGCAATCATGCCCTGACGATACTCACCGCGGATATCATGACGCGTTCCAAACATCCTCAATCTGCCTACAAGTTGCTCAAGAAGCATGCAAAATCACATCCTGAAGATCCACAGACTTTCAAGCTGCTGGCACGCGCTGCAGCTGGCAGCAAAAAGAAAGCGGATTCACATGCAGCGCTTGCCGACTACCACTACCTGATAGGCGAGCCGGATGTTGCCGTTCAACAACTGCTGATTGCACTCAAGACACCGGGACTCAGCTTTTACTCGAAATCGAAGCTGGAAGTGAAAAAGCGAACGATGGAAGAGGAATCTGCCGCACTGAAGAAATAAACACTATATTAATGAACAACTTGATATTGGTAGAAAGAAAAAATCTTTTTGACAATTGATTTATGTAAATTGTTACTTGCACATTAGTGCAATTTAGGTATTCTAGTATGACTCGTCGGAAAATATTGCGGAACATAACTGCGAATTTACCCCGGCAAAACGAGTTATAACAAATACCATAAAACTGTTGAGGAGGACTCTAAATGCGGAAATCCGCTAAGTTGACCGCTATGGCTGCATCACTCGCAGCTGTGCTCGCGGTCTCCCTTGTACCTGTCAGCTCTATGGCTGAGGGCGCAAAAGAAACCATTGCCAAAGGCAAAAAACTCGCCTATAACCGCAAGCTGGGCAACTGCCTTGCCTGCCACATGATGGACGATGGCGTTAGCCCTGGTGACCTTGGCCCACCACTGGTCGCAATGAAAGCACGTTTCCCCGATCCGGCGAAACTGCGTGCCCAGCTTGAGGATCCAATGGCTGCCAATCCAAACACAATGATGCCTCCGTTCGGAAAGCATAAAATCTTGACTGCCGACGAAATTGATGCCGTTATCGAGTATCTCTACACACTGTAAATCGTCGCCACCAAAGTTGAATTAAGGAGAAAATCCAAAATGATCGATGTAAAACGCCGAGTTTTTCTGAAAGGCTCTGCTGCTGCCGGTGCTGTTGTTGCAGCTGCTGGTGCAGGACTGATCGCACCACAGGCGGTACTCGCCGAGTGGAATGAAGCCGCTTTCAGATCAAAAAGTGTTGCGGATGCTGTTAAGGCAGTGACCGGAACCGACGCAAGTGTAGAGAGTGCTGATATCAAAATCAAGGCGCCTGAAATTGCAGAGAATGGTGCTGTTGTACCAGTTTCTGTTTCAAGCAGCATTGCCGGTGTCACAGCCATCTCGATTCTTGCTGCAAGTAACCCATCTCCGATGGTTGCAAGTTTCGCACTGGGCGAAACCACAGTAGCGGACGTCAGCACACGTATCAAAATGGGTAAAACCGGTGACGTCATTGCCGTGGTACAGGCAGGCGATAAGGTTTATACCGCCAAGAAAGAAGTCAAAGTCACCATCGGCGGTTGTGGCGGTTAATCTCCTGGAGATTAATCATCAACCAGTTTCGTATAGAATCTGATAGAGGTATATTTCAATGGCTAAAAGCTCAATCAAACTGAGAGCCAAAGTAAAGAACGGTGTAACAACCGTTAAAGCGCTGATGTCTCACCCAATGGAAACCGGCCAGCGCAAAAACAAGAAAACCGGCGAGAAAATCCCTGAGCACTTCATCCAGGAAGTTGTTGGCACGTACAACGGTAAAGTTGTCATCACCACGTCCTGGTCTGGCGGTGTTTCAAAGGATCCTTACCTGTCATTCTCCTTCAAGGGCGGTGCCAATGGAGAAACGGTCACGGTCTCCTGGAGTGACAACAAGGGTGGCAGTGATACAAAAGACGTCAAGATCAAAGGCAAAAAATAAGCCTGTGACACTATAAAAGAAAACGCCGGACATCCCCCGATAATTTCGGGGAAGCCGACGTTACCCTACCGGGAGGAGTATTAACTATGAAAAAGACAGTTGTCGCAATAGCAACACTGTGCGTCGTCGGGCTCTCAAGCACCGTCGCAGCAAAAAATGCCGCTGATACAACACCGGCACAGGATCTGGAGACCTACCGCAGCTACTTCACCAAGAAATTTCCAGGTGTGCCACTGCAGGAGTTTTCCAATGGTGTTTACGCCATTGACCAGATTTCCCGTGACAGTTGGGAAGCTATCGAGGAGTTCCCACCATACGAGCCTTTCATCGAGGAAGGTGAAGAGTTGTGGAACACGCCATTTGCCAACGGCAAAGGCTATTCTGACTGCTTCAAGGATGGTCCTGCTCAGCGCAAGAACTATCCACACTGGAACGCAGAACGCAAGATGGTCATCACCCTGCCACTCACAATCAACGAGTGTCGCGAAGCAAATGGTGAAAAGCCACTGAAATGGAAGAAAGGTAAACTTGCTTCCCTGCTTGCCTACATGGGTTACGAGTCACGCGGTCAGAAAACCAACGTTGTTATACCTGAAGGCGATGCGGGTGCACTGACAGCCTACAATGAAGGCAAGAGCCAGTATTTCAGCCGTCGTGGCCAGTTGAACTTCGCTTGTGCAAGTTGTCACATGCAGAGCTCTGGCATGCACGTGCGTACTGATATCCTGAGTCCGGGACTAGGACACACCACTGGCTGGCCAGTGTACCGTTCAAAGTGGGGTAACTTGGGTACACTGCACCGTCGTTTCGGTGGCTGTAACCAGCAGGTTCGTGCCAAGCCATTCAAGGCACAGAGCAAAGAGTATCGTAACCTCGAGTACTTCCTGACTCACATGAGCAATGGAATCGAGTTCAACGGACCATCAGCTCGTAAGTAAATATAACAACAATAAAGTCTTAAACCCGGCGTAAGCCGGGTTTTTTTATGCACAGGATGTGCGGTATATCGGTCGGTAAATGCTCCTGCATAACCGACATTCCCCACATCCCTGTGGGTCACGATGACATGGAGCGGCGAATGCACAGGATGTACTAATTCGCAGGCTTGGGCTTTTTGTTGCGTGAGTAGATGGAGCGTTTCCCATCCGGCTGTACCTGGAAGCGTTTGTAACTCCACTGGTACTGTTCAGGACATTTCCGTACACACAGCTCGACAGCAGCATTGATCGCTTGCACCGATTTTTCTGTGCTCTTGCCATAAATAGCATCATCAACCGGATACAGGCTTATCTGGAAGCCCTTTCCAGCAGGCAATCTCTCCACGTGAACAGCACGCACCTCCGCACCGGTTTTGGCTGCCAGGCGGGCTGCCAATGTCATCGTGTAGGCGGGTTGGCCGAAAAACGGGGCGAATACGGCGGCAGACCCACCTATCTTTTTTGGCGCCTGGTCAGGCAATATAGCAACCCCTTCCCCATTCTTCAGTGCTGCCAACAGCTGCTTGATTCCGGAGGCATTGGTCGGTGCTGTTTTTGCACCCGTTGCCTGACGCCCAAGCGTCATCACCTCTTCCAGCCAGCGCTGCCTGGGTGGCCGGTAAAGCACGGTCATATTGATTACCTTTGTCGCCTGGCTGAGGGCGATCTCCCAGTTACCCATGTGAGGAACAATGAGTACCAGGCCTTTTCCCGACTGCTTGATCCGCCTGATCTCCTCCATCCCCTCCTCCGCGTACACCCTGTCGGAAAGACGTGAAGCAGGCTGCAGCCATACCAGTGGTACTTCCGCTAGCAGTTTGCCACTCTCCTGAAGAGAGCGTTTTGCAAGGCGCGTGCGTTCGGCAGGATCCATTTCGGGAAAACAGTGCGTCAGGTTGATCTGCGCAATACGTCGCTCATCTGTTTGCAGATACCAGGCTGACAGACCCAACAGACTGCCGATCTTTTGCGCAGTCCGCAATGAGACGTGACTGTAGAGTGTCAATAATTGTCTAAGCAAATTTGAATCTCTTCACTGCTTCGTATATGTTGTCGTCTATTGTACGCTTTTCCAATCTCAAACTGTGGAAGATCAGGAACTACAGGTCGAACGCTGCCGCGACTGCGACACATCTATCAGCGCGCTTTTTTCAAGATACGGACTCAATACAGTCAGTGTCGCAAAGGAAGAGCCAATACCAGGCAGTTTCTGGGGAGACTCAGAGGCAGGCCTTATCGCAAATGAACTCTATATCCGCGATGATACCCCGATACACTCTGCATTCCATGAGGCGTGCCACTACATCTGTATGGATCAGAAGCGCCGTACCGGCCTGCATACGAATGCCGGTGGAGATGTACACGAGGAAAATGCTGTTTGTTACCTGCAGATACTGCTCGCTAACCAACTTGATGGCTACAGCAGCGACTGTATGATGCAAGATATGGACAACTGGGGATACAGCTTCAGGCTCGGCTCCGCCGCTGCCTGGTTCGAGAAAGATGCCGAGGATGCACGCGAGTGGCTGTTGCATGCTCAACTGATCACACAAGACAACCAAACCACGTGGAAATTGAGAACATAGGGGACAACAGGAAACTCATGTCGAATAAAATCACAAAATGCGTCTTTCCGGCCGCCGGCTATGGTACCCGCTTTCTGCCGGCAACCAAGGCAATGCCGAAAGAGATGCTGCCTGTTCTCGACAAGCCTCTTGTTCAATATGGTGTCGAAGAAGCCCTTGCTGCCGGCATGTCGACCATTGCGATTATCACCGGACGAGGTAAGCGAGCCATAGCTGATCATTTCGATATCAGCTACGAACTCGAACACCAGATTAAGGGATCATCAAAAGAGAACCTGCTGCACGATATACGCAACCTGATTGACCAGTGTACCTTTCTGTTTACTCGTCAGAGGGAGATGCGCGGCCTCGGTGACGCCATTCTCTGTAGTGAACCGCTAACTAATCATGAGCCATTCGGGGTCATACTCGCGGATGACCTGTGCAGCAACGAAGACGATCCTGTCATGTGCCAAATGGCCAGGCTTTATGAAGAGCACCAGTGCAGTATCGTTGCCGTACAGGAGGTCCCAATCGAGGAAATCAACAAGTATGGCGTCATCGCAGGTGAAGAGATCGAGGATGGAATTTACCGTGTTAACGACATGGTGGAAAAACCGTCACCAGACAAGGCCCCGTCAAATCTTGCAATTATCGGCCGTTATATCCTGACACCTGATATCTATGACATCCTGCGCAACATCGATCCGGGAAATAATGGCGAGATCCAGCTCACCGATGCCATACTTGAGCAGGCAAAACAAGGCAAGGTCATAGGCTACAGATTCAAGGGAAAGCGGTTCGACTGCGGCAGCATTAATGGCTTTGTCGAAGCGGTCAACCACTTCTTTTCAAAGTTCTCTCCTGACGAATAGAACCGCAAGAGCGATATCAACATAGTGAAAAATTGCATGCATCCGAGACACCTGCTGTTAACCGCTCTTCTACTCTTTTCCACATCGGCACATGCTGTCGACAAGCAGGATGTAAAGAAGAAGTGGCATACACCGTTCGACCTCTATCTCGATCCGCAGGAGGCCTTTGAGATGGTGACATCCAGGCCACAGGAAACTCTTTTCATTGATGTGCGTAACCAGCCGGAGGTCCATTACATCGGCATGGCCGAGCAGGTCGATGCCAACATCCCCTACATGTTCGACTCACTGGAGTGGAAGTCAAAAAAGGATGGCATACACGGGACCTTCAGGAAAAAACGCAATCCTGATTTCGAAGCTGCGGTTGTCAATGCACTTGAATCAAAATCCCTTGGCAAGGAAGGCCCCGTTATTATTATTTGCACCTCAGGTTCACGCGCACCTTATGCTGCACGGGCACTCCACAAGGCGGGGTTCACAACTGTCTATACGCAAGTAGAAGGTTTCGAGGGGATCAAGGCAAAGAGTGGGGAAAACAAGGGCAAGCGGCTGGTCAATGGCTGGAAGAACGCCGGCCTGCCATGGAATTATAAGCTGCAAACGAAGAAGATGTATGTCAATTTTGACCCGAAATTAATAGAGACAAAAAAGCAATCCATCATGCCATGGGGCAAGGAGATGCCAAAGAAAATGATGGATATGTTTGACCCAAAGGGAAAAGAGGCTGAAAAATAAGCCCGGGAGTTACTGCCAGCAGATTCAATCTCTGCCAGTTAACCCACTCTGAA